>JAEEUX010000024.1 GCA_016290695.1 Oscillospiraceae bacterium | reverse complement strand
GTATTCAGGCAGAGGGCGTCTTTGCCATGATAAAAGAGGATATGAACTTCCGCCGTTTTCTGCTCAGAGGCAAGCAAAAGGCGTTGCCTCAATTCGGCTTGTTTAGCCGTTTTGAGACAACGCCTTGGTTAAATGCCGTCCAGCAAATGCCCGACTAAGTCAGGAAAGATGTCTTCTGCGTTTTTACGGAATTTGTCTATGAGCTTTTTTGCCTGCTCCTCGCTGCCGATTAAGAAGCTGATGGAAAAAAGCTCGCCGGAATTATCCGAAATGGCGAGAGAAACCGTGAAGCCGCCGCCTTTGCGCGGGACGACGCTCGTTTTTATAAGCTCCTCGCGTCTTAGCTCCTGCGCGAGCTTTCCGCTGAGGCGTTCCGCTCTTTTACGGACGGAATAGGGGACGCTTGATTCCGTATCCTCACCCGTCTCACGGCCTTTTTTCGTGATAAGGTATTTCCCGTCCTTTTCGTCGATGTGTTCAAGCTTAACAAGGCTTGCGAGAGCGTCGGTAAAATCAAAGTAAGTGAAGCCGCCGTCGCAGCTCATGGCAACGTCAGAGAGCTGGTTTAGAGTCGCAGGAGCGGGCAGACGGCTGATAATATATAGAATGAGCATTTTTATTTCGAGCTCAGAGTGAACAAATCCGTATCCGGTTTCATCCATTGCAAATCACCTCTTATCACAGCATATTGTAACATAGGATTCGTAAAAGTACAATATCTATGGCGTAGAATTCTGCTTGCTGTTTTAGCATTCACATTTTCACGTTTTTGCCTTCTCATGCATAGTATATAGGGAAAGAGGGCGCGGCGGACCGTGCCGATTACCGCGCGCCAGCCTTATTGCAATAGGAGGTAGCTCATGGATGAAAGAATGAGACCCGGCCCTGTGCCTGAGTCTGCGGCGATAAGAGAAGCCGTTAGCGTGAACGTGAATAAGATCTTTGATTCCTGCCGGGATAAGGACTGCATCGAGGACCTTAGATTTTACCCGGATGTAAAATCTCAGCCGTACATAAGCGCGGCTATCGGCGTGAGGGCAAAATCGGCGGAGTTGATAAACGCGACGGTCAACGTCGAGGAAGTGTCGTTCAACAGGGGATACTTTACCGTGGACGTAAGATATTATTACAGGATTCGCGGCGAAGCCTATTCCTTTGCAAACGTCGCCAACGAAATCGTTGGCCTGTCAATATTCGATAAGCGCGTTCTCCTTTTCGGCAGCGAAGGCAACGCAAAGGTTTTCTCTTCCGGCGAGCAGAGCTCTTTCACGGATAAAAGCAACCTGCCCACGGCTGTCGTGGAGGCTGTGGACCCGATATGCCTCAATTTCCGGCTCGCGGAGGTCTGTGATATTCCGGTCGGAGAGACGGAAATAAGTGATTTCCCGGATTTTATAAGCGCGTCCTTCCCAAACGGCCTATATATCGGCAGCGACGGCAAGCGCGTTTACGTTACGCTCGGGCAGTTCAGCATAATAAGGCTTGAACGCGAAACGCAGCTGATTATTCCCGCTTACGATTATTCCATGCCCGAAAAGGAATGCGTCGGGAGCGACGAAAGCGATCCCTGCGACCTTTTCAGAAGAATTCAGTTCCCTGTGGATGAGTTCTTCCCGCCCAACAGCATTGAACGCGCAAACAGCTACCGCGAGGTATATGACAGCGGCAAGAACTGAAGGTATTTCCGATAAAGTAAAAATGCGCCGCGCAGTCCCTGAAAAGGCATGCGCGGCGCTACACCTTAATAATCGCTCGGGAACTCAAGCTCGTCCACGAAAGCGTCCTGGAAAGCGGGGTCGGCCGCAAGCTCGAGGTATTCCATCTTCTTCGCGAGAACGCTGCTGCGTTCGTATTCCGCGAGACTGAGGGCACAGAGCTTGGAACCCTGCCCGGCGGCGTTGCCGATGGCGAGAACCTTGTCATGCAATGCGGGTGGAATGAGCGCTATTCCGCAGGCGCTTTTCGGGTCCATATAGCTGCCGAAGGCTCCGGCAATCATTATCTGCTCTATGTCGTCGGTCGTGATGCCGAGCTTCTGGCACATCATCTGGATGCCCGCAGCCATAGCGCCCTTTGCAAGCTGAACCTCGCGCACATCCTTCTGAGTGAATACGATGCGCTTGCCTTCGCCGGCTTCGGAGGCTTCGGCTATAACGAAGCAGCGCAGCCCGTCCTCCATAACAACGCGGTCTTTGAATTTTTTACCGACTTCGTCCTCGATTTCGTCGCCCATGAGGTACTTTCCGCCGGAGTCAATGATGCCGATGCGGACAAGCTCGCTGACAAGGTCTATGAGGCCGGAACCGCATATACCGATGGGCTTGCCGCCGCCGATAACGGAGTATTCCATCTCGGTCTCAGAGAAATGAACGTGGTCGATGGCTCCGGCGGCTCCGCGCATGCCGAAGGTGATGACCGCGCCCTCAAAGGCGGGGCCTGCGGCGGTGGAACAGGTGATAAGCCTGTTTTTGTTGCCGAGAACCATTTCGCCGTTTGTGCCGATGTCGATAAGCAGGGTGAGCTTCTCGGCCTCGTCCATAGCGGCGGCGAGCGCCGCGCCGACGGTATCCGCCCCGACGAAGCCAGCAATGTTAGAAAGGAACATGAGCTTGGCTGCCGGGTTTACGGAAAATCCGAAGTCCTTCGCTTCCTGAACAAGCGGCTCTGCGATGGCGGCGGTGTAGGGTGCGTAGGCAAGAGAGGCTGGGTCAATGCCGAAGAACAGGTGGTGCATGCAGGTGTTGCCGACGAGGGTTATGAGATATACGCTGTCGCAGCGCTTGCCCGCGTCCTTGCAGCATTTTGCCGTGAGCTCCATGAGCGCGGCGCGAATATCGCCGGTGATGGAGTCAAGCCCGTTCTCGATGGCGTATTTCATGCGCATTATAACGTCTGCGCCGTATTTGACCTGCGGGTTCAGCATACTTGCCTGCCCGAGCTCATGGCCCGTCCTGAGGTCGATAAAATATGCGGCAATGGTGGTGGTGCCGATATCGAAGGCCATGGCGAGAACTTCGTCGTCTGCCGGAATAACGTCCAGCACCGTGTTCTTATATAGCACCGCGTCCACGCAGAAGTTATTGGCAGCAAGCGTCTTGTAAAGCGTGGAAACAGCTTTGATAGAGGGCATATAATTGGCCGAATGTGTGCCGGTTACTTCGGAAATGCTGTCCCTCAGACGCAGCCAGCAGGCGCGAAGGTCATCCGTGCTCGGCTCGGGAACGGTGACGCGAACCGTCTTCACCGCAGGGTCGAGGGTAATATCGCGGGAAATGCCGCCCATAAGTATGCGGTGACCGTCGTCCTCGCCGGAAAGATCTATCGTAATGTCGCCCGTAACCTTTGTTTCACAGGCGAGAACTACGTTTGTTCCGGAAGCATCGGTGAGCTTGACCTTGCACTTTTTGCACTTGCCGTTGCCGCCGCAGGGCGCGTCGATTTTAAGCCCGGCGGAAATGATCGCCTGCATAACGGTCGTTCCCTCGGAAACCTCGGCAGTGATATTGCTCGGAAGAAAATGAACCTTCATAGCTTACCTCCGTTAGTCGAATAGAAAAGCTCCTACATAGGTAAGGGTACCCTTGCCGCGGTTATACTCTATGTTGTTCTTCTTGCAAAGGTCGCTTACGAATATGCCGTAACCCTCGAGCGGCGCCGTTCTCATGTCGGGGAAGCGGCAGGGCGCGTCCGGGTAAGTACACTGCTTGCAGAACATGCAGCCTCCGGCGGAAAGCGGGAGGATGCGGCTGTCAGGATAATGCTCGCGAAGGTATTTCGTGAAGTCCACGGTGGTCTTGGCGTGGCGCTTGCCGAGTTCCTCTATTCCTTCAAAATCGAATTCGTCCTCAAGGGTCGTCGTGGACTGGACGATTATACCCTTGGAATACGTCTTTATCTCAGCAGTACATTCCTCAACGGTACCGCAGGCAGGCGGACAAGCCCAGTTCTTGTTATATGCATGGCATTTATCGGCCGCGCACATATCGCGAACCTCGTTCAAAGGCTTCATCGTGCTTATATCGAGCGAGCCGGCGTAAGAATAGCCGTTATCGAGGGCTTCCTGAATTACACGTTCAACATCCATGGTTTGTCATCCTCTCACAAAAGTTTGGTAATTAGAGTATACAGCATTTGACTATGTTTTACAATTATTATTTTGCAATATCGCTTGACACTTTTCGGATTACGGTATAAAATTCGCCTGTGAGAAAACGGGGCAGTCGCGTGGGCGAGCCGAAAGGCTGTTCACGAGGAAAGTCCGGGCTGCATAGGGCAAGGATAACGGGTAACGCCCGCCGAAGGCGACTTCAGGAATAGTGCAACAGAGATATACCGCCTCGCATCAGCGGGGTAAGGGTGGAAAGGCGAGGTAAGAGCTCACCCGCCGGCTGGAAACTGTCCGGCGCTGTAAACTCTATCCGCAGCAACACCGTGGAGGGGACATTGGCTTGCCCGGCCGTCCCCGGGAGGTGGCTTCAGCCCTGCGGCAACGCAGGGCGTAGACAGATGACTGCCGCAGACGCGGATTTATAGGCCGTCAGTCCGCACAGAACCCGGCTTACAAGTTTTCTCATGCCAAAGGAAAAGCTTCCGGCTTGTTTTAGGCCGGAAGCTTTTTTGACAAATTGGGGCGTCGGTGCTAAAATCATATTAGTATAATATGCAAAGGAGCAAGCCATGCTTAACAGGGAAATTCTTGAGGCAAAGCTTTCTGAGCTGCCGCTTCTCCAGTATGATTTTATAAAAACCGACGAGCTCATGTTCTCGGATAATATTCGCTATATCTGCGAGACGGAATGTCCCATGTACGGAAAAACATGGGCCTGCCCGCCCGGCGTCGGCTCGATAGACGAGTGCCGCGCGCGCTGCCTCGCCTTTGACGATGCGCTCATTATCACCACCGTCGCGGAGGTAAGCGATATTTCAAACATTGATGAAACTCTTGCCACGCGCGGCGAGCACGAAAAAATCACGCGCATTGTCCGCGATTATGTCGCCGAGCAGGCGAGCGAAACCTTTGTCCTTTCCACGGAGGCCTGCGCCCATTGCAGTGAGTGCTCGTACCCCGACGCGCCCTGCCGCCATAAGGATTATATGTTCCCCTGCGTAGAGAGCCACTGCATAGTGGTTACGGACATAGCCGAAAAACACGGGATAGATTTCATCGGCGGCAATTTTGTAACATGGTTTTCGATTGTGTTTTATAAATAAAGGTTGGCGTCTGCCCACTGAATAAATAAGCCTACTCGCCCTTAAACATTCAACCTATTGCATTTAGCTGGCTCAGTATTTATCTTGCGGATATTGTAAATGCTATTGAGACTGGTGAAATTATAGAACATTATCCCGACGATTTCCCATTTCCAAGCGCTCTAATTCTTGGGACAACAAAGAATTTTCGTCAACTGCATGTAGTTGCAAGCGTTAATGATAATTTGATTTATTTAATTACCGCAAATTATCCAGACGAAGAAAACTGGGGAACTGACATGAAAACAAGAAAGGACGGTTAAGTATGAAATGCTCAAAATGCGGAAAGAAAGCTTATGAGAGCACTACCACTGAGGCTGTTGAACTTGGTAACGGATGTCTGTTGATTATTCCAAAGCTGCATGAACTGTTGCGTTAAGGGATTTCTTAGCTTTTGCTTTTAATTGCCTGTATAAATCACCCCGTGCGGCAAAGACTAAAAACGCAAGTATAGTCAATGCTGACAACGGGGTGATTAAATGCGATACTATACCGATGAGGAGGACGAAATTAAGATGGATTTCGCCTCCCAGCTTATTCGTGACTGCAACGCCACAGGCTATTTTGCCGGGCTTAGCGCGCAGAGACAGAATGAAATCGTCAATGCGTCGAGGTATATAGGCTCAAGGCCGGAAATGCGGCGTTATATTTCAAATCTTTCGGATTTTACGTTCAAATAAGATACCCTTCGCGCGGCTTAACGCCCAATACGGCAGCCATCTCTCTGAGCTGGCTGTCGTTAATTTTTTGCCTTATGGGGAGATGCGCCGTGAGAAGGTAAAACTCCGCCGCCTTGTCAACCGTTTCGATAAGGCCGAGCGCCTCGTCCGGGCTTGCGCCGCTGCCGAATACGCCGTGGTGCGCCCAGACTACGACGCGCCTGTCGCTCATCTTTTCGGCTGTCGCCCGGCCTATTTCGTCCGTGCCGCAGGGCATCCACGGCAACACGGCGACGCCGTCGGGGAAGAACATAATAGCCTCCGTCGCCATCTGCCAAAGCGTGCGCGTAAATTCCCGCTCGTCGAGCGAGTGAACGAAGGTCATGGCGACGGCGTGGGTAGCGTGCGTGTGCATAACTACGCGGTGCGCCGGGTCGGCCTTGAGGCGGGCGGAATGCGAGAGCAGGTGCGCGGCAAGCTCGCTGCTGGGCTTACCGCCGTCGGCAAGACCCCATAAAAGCTCGCAGCGGTCGTCTTTTATCCGCAGGAGAGCGACGTTATTCTCCGGGTCGCGCTCAGCGTTTTTAAGGTATTTTCCGCTGCCCGTAATAAGCACGCAGCGCCCGGACATACCCTCGGCGCTGAAGGAAAGCGGAAATTCTTTTATGCTTTTCAGAGAGGAAAAATCCTCGTCGAGTATCATGCTTATGTTCCCGGCGTTGCGTTCCGCCCAGCCGTGGTTATAAAGCTGCGTCGCCGCGCGAAGAAACTCGCCGACGGCAGGTAAGCGCAAAATATCCATTAAATCATCTCCTGTTGTAAGTATTATTACCTTTTCAGAAAAAAATTTCAAGACAAATTAAATGATATATGTTATACTCATATCAAAATTGTGTTTTAAAAGGTTGTGAGACGGTGGCGCAGCTCTACGGCGGGATAAGGTTTATTAAAGGCATAGGCGAGCAGCGGGCAAAAACCCTTGAAAAGCTCGGTATACACACGCTTTACGACCTCGTTTCCTATTTTCCGAGAGATTATGAGGACAGAAGCGGCCTCGTTTCATTATCCGAGGTTAAGGACGGGGAAAGCGCCTACGTCCGCGCCCTTGTGTGCTCAAAGCCGCTGCTGTACCGCGTTCGCGGCGGGCGTCAGCTCGTGAAGTTTGAAATATCGGACGATACGGGCAAATGCGGCGTTACCTTTTTCAACCAGCCCTATGTGAAGGATAATATACATTACGGCAAGGAATATTGCTTCTACGGGAAATTTTCGCGTGCGGGGAACTTTATCCAGCTCACGAGCCCGGTTTACGAAGCGCCGGACGCGGAAAGCGTTGTTATGGGCGGCATCGTTCCGATTTATCGGCTGACGGCGGGCGTTTCACAGAAGATTTTGGCTTCCGCCATTAAGCAGGGACTCAGCGCCATTAAGGATGGCCTGCCGGAGATTTTGCCGGCGTCAACGCGCGAGAAATATAAGCTGACGGATGTAGTAAGCGCATATAACCTTATCCATTTTCCGCGCACGGAGGCGGATATAGCTAGGGCGAGGGAACGGCTTGTTTTTGAAGAGCTGTTCGTGCTGTCCTGCGCGCTGCGGCAAAGACGAAATACCGTTGGAACGCAAAAAGGAAGAGTTTTTGCCGATACCGACGCGGAGGAATTTTACTCCGCTCTGCCATTTGAGCCGACGAAGGCGCAGAAACGCGCCATAGAAGAATGCTTTGCCGATATGCGTTCGGGCAGGCTCATGAACCGGCTTGTACAGGGCGACGTAGGCAGCGGTAAAACCCTCGTCGCAGCCGCCTGCTTCTGGCTCGCGGCGCGCTCCGGCTGTCAGGCGGCATTCATGGCTCCGACGGAAATCCTCGCCGAGCAGCATTTTTCCACGCTGAGCAGTATGCTTGAGCCATTTGGTATTAATTGCGTACTTCTCACGGGCAGCATGACGAAAAAGCAAAAGAGCGAAGCTCTTGAAAAGATTAGCCTGGGCGAAGCGCAGCTTGTTATAGGAACGCACGCGATACTTTCTGAGACCGTCGATTTCTTCGACCTCGGCCTTGTAATTACCGACGAGCAGCACAGGTTCGGCGTGGAGCAGCGCACGGAGCTGTCAAAAAAAGGCAAGACCCCTCATGTTCTCGTCATGTCCGCTACGCCCATTCCGAGGACGCTTGCGCTGATTATTTACGGCGACCTCGATGTTTCCGTGATAGACGAGCTGCCGCCGGGGAGACAGAAGGTCGATACCTACGCCGTTGGCGAGGATATGAGAGAGCGGATAAACAAGTTTATCGCAAAGCTTGTAGGCGAGGGGAGACAGGTTTACATAATCTGCCCCGCGATAGATGAAAACGAAGCCTACAATTACGCCTCGGTAGAGACATATTATGAAAAGCTGAAAACCGAGATCTTCCCGGATATCCCAATCGCCTGCCTGCACGGGAAAATGAAGGGCACAGAGAAGGACGAAATAATGCGCGCCTTCAAGGACGGAGAGACGAAGATACTCGTTTCGACGACGGTTATAGAGGTCGGCGTAGACGTTCCGAACGCGGCTCTGATAGTCATAGAAAACGCGGAACGCTTCGGCCTCAGCCAGCTCCACCAGCTAAGAGGCCGCGTCGGGCGCGGGCAATATAAGTCCTATTGTGTGCTCTTCGACCAGCTTGGCAGCGAGGAAAGCAAGCAGCGCCTCGGCGCGCTATGCAAGCTTTCAGACGGCTTCAAAATTTCTGAGGTAGATTTAAAGCTGCGCGGCCCGGGCGATTTCTTCGGCTCGCGCCAGAGCGGCCTTCCGGTAACAAAGCTTGCAGACCTTTCCTGCGGGATGGACTCACTCATGGCGGCGCAGCAGGAGGCGGAAGAACTGCTGCACTCCGACCCAGGGCTGAAAGCCCCGGCAAACCGCGCCCTCGCAGAGAAAATATCGGCACTTTCGGCGGTGTCGCTGAACTGAAGCATTTTCATATTACGGCCCCTTACACCCCTTAAATTTTCGTGAAAGGATTGGACATGTTCATGAAAGAGTATATCATCTCCGCTGATGTTCTGAGTTTAATATTCATGTCCATAATTCTGTGCAGCGTTCTAATAAACTCAAAGAACCGAAAAACCTTTACCAAAATGTTTATCGCTATTCTTATAGTCATTATTATTGCAATAATAACAGACGCCGCAAGCTATATAGCAGATGGGCGGACGGAATATGACAGCCTTCTCAGCGTGCTGAATTTGCTGTCTTATGTCTTTGCGATTGTTGTTATTGACTTATACTCGATTTATATGGTATCGATTATCCGAGAAAGAGTGTATATATCATATAAATTCATTATCCCTGTAATAGTATTGTCTGTGTTCAACCTGATAATACTTGTTGCCGGGACATTGAACGGCAAACTGTTTCAGATCGTTGAGCATGAATATTGCGCCGGCGAATGGGATGCATTTGCATACGTTTTAACTGTAGTGTATCTTGTTTACCTATGCTTCGTGTTGTTTAAGTATCACACGAAGCTTAGCAGGAGCTTTGTGCTGGGTCTTGGCGCGTATCTGGTATTTCCTCTTTTGCTTTCAATCTGCGTCATCAATTTCGATCTGCCTGATTTCACTTATGCATCTATAGCAATATCGCTATTAATCGTATACGTTACCATACAGACCAAAACCATCGCGGAGGTTCAACTCAGAGAAAAAATATTGAACGAGGTTTCTTACATAGATTCGCTGACCGGGCTGAAAAACAGACGCGCTTATGATGAATTCCTGCAAAATGACGACCAGAATAAGAAGAAAGGCATTGCCTTTTTTGATTTGAATTCTCTTAAATATACTAACGATACCTACGGACATGCAGCAGGTGATCGGTTGATAAAGAGCTTTGCCGATCTGCTTTCTGAGAGCTTTTCTGACGGAGAGGTATTCAGAATAAGCGGAGATGAATTCGTCGTATCGCTGTATTATATCGGCGGCGATGAGATGAAAAGCAGGATGCAAGAATTCCGCAAAGTCATCCAGGCTCATAGTAGAATTGCTTCGTTCGGCTTTGTATACTGTGAAAGCGGCAATGCCCTGAAAATGGTGCGTGAAGCTGAAAAGAACATGTATAAGGACAAAGCTATATATTATAAAGACACAGGAAAAGACCGAAGGTCCTGAAGTAAAGATAATGAAACAGCGTTCTTTGCTCCGAAACAGAGCGAAGAACGCTGCTATTTTTATTGTTTTTTCTCTTCCTCTTCGGCTGACGGAGCCTTCGCAATGGGTGCTGCTTTTCCGCAGTAGTCCTTCTTCTTCAAAAGAAAATGGCGGATGAAGCGGTATTTTCCCCTGTTTTTAACGTAGAAGAAACCGCAGACAGAGAAGACGAGCGCACCGATGAAGTTTACGAAGAGGTCCGCCATCGTGTCAATCAGTCCGATGTCGATATAGCCGGGGAAGGTTATTCCACCGAGTTTGACAGACTCGACGGTAACGGTGACGGCGCTGTTCTTGCCCTCGGGATTCAGGAGAACCGAGCTTATTGCAGAGATGATTGTATCCTTCTGCATATCCGTGTGGAAGAACGTATCCATGAAATACTCGAAAAATTCCCATATAACGCCTATAGTCATGGCAAAGCAGAAGGAGCACAGGACAACGAAAAACGGCGACAGCTTCATGGCAAAGCGCTCGCTGTTATTGAGAATGTCAATGAGTGCGAAGCCGATCGCTGCGCATAGAAATCCGTTTATCGTGTGAAGCATCGTGTCCCAATAAGGGAAGGTAAGATAGTATGACGAAATCTCTCCGAGTATTTCTGCGGAGAAGATAAACAGCAGGATTATAACCTCCAGCGTGTCCGGAACGTCTATCTTTATGTGCTTCTCAACGAAAGAGGGGATAAGGAACAGAATAAGCGAAAGAATGCATAGGAATACGTTATAGACGTTCCTTTCCGTTAACTGCACGATCATAACGGCTATAACCAGCAGCCTTATGACAAGATAAACGAAAAACAGAAACTTATGTTCGGAAATATCCTTTTTCAGTTGCGATTTTTTGCCACTGCGCCTTTCTTTTCTGCCTTTCAGCATCGTCATATCAGCTTTGCGCCGATATCCTTGCGGTAGTGCATTTTTTCAAAGGAAATCGGTTTAAGCCCCTCGTATGCCGCGCTGATGGCGGATGCGAGCGTATCGGATACGGCTGTAACGCCGAGGACTCTGCCGCCGGAGGTGTAATATTTGCCGTCCTTCTTCTCGGTTCCCGCGTGGTATACGGTTATGCCGGCGGATACCTTGTCAAGCCCGGTTATCTCATAGCCCTTGTCATACTTCACCGGGTAGCCGCCGCTTGCGAGGACGACGCAGCAGGCCGCGCCCTTTTTCCATTTTATATCGATTTTATCGAGCCTTTCCTCCACGACGGCTCTGAATATCTCAAAGAGGTCGGTTTCGAGCATGGAAAGAATGGGCTGCGTTTCCGGGTCTCCGAAGCGGGCGTTGTATTCAACGACCTTCGGCCCGTTCGGAGTAAGCATAAGGCCGAAGTAGATAACTCCCTTGAAGGGACGGCCCTCGGCGCGAAGTGCGTTCAGCGTGGGGAGGAATATTTCCTTTTCACAGCGCGCGGCAATCTCGCTCGTATAGTTCGGCGTGGGGCATATTGCGCCCATTCCGCCTGTGTTGGGGCCTTCGTCGCCGTCGTAGGCGCGCTTATGGTCCTGGGAGGAAAGCATGGGCTTGATGGTTTTTCCGTCGGTAAAGCAAAGAACCGTTACCTCGGGCCCGGTCATGAATTCCTCGATGACGACGGTGGAGCCGGATGCGCCGAACTTTCCGTCGTGCATCATTTCATAAACTGCGTTCTTTGCTTCCTCCACCGTCTGCGCGACGACGACGCCCTTGCCGAGAGCAAGACCGTCCGCCTTAACGACTATCGGCGCGCCGACCTCGTCGATATAAGCAAGCGCCGCGTCCATGTCCGTAAAGGTTTTGAAAGCTGCCGTGGGAATGGAATACTTGGTCATGAGATTTTTTGAAAAAGCCTTGCTGCTTTCAATGATTGCAGCGTTTTTTCTCGGCCCAAAGGCGGGGATACCCGCCGCCTCGAATGCGTCCACCATGCCGAGAGCGAGAGGGTCATCCGGCGCGACGACGACGAAGCCGACATTATTATCCCGCGCGGCCTTTATCATGCCGTCTATATCCGTCGCCTTAACGGGGAGACAGACGGCAATGTCGGAAATTCCGCCGTTTCCGGGGGCGCAATAAAGCGTATCAATATCTTTGCTTTTTTTCAGCGCGGCGCATATCGCGTGCTCGCGTCCTCCGCCGCCTACAACAAGAACATTCATTTTCGCATTGCCTCCTTGAGATTAATGGTGGAAAAGTCTCAGCCCGGTGAAGGCCATAGTCATTCCGTATTTATTGCATACGTCTATTACGTTATCATCGCGGACGCTGCCGCCGGGCTCGGCGATGTATTTTACGCCGCTTCTGTGAGCGCGCTCGATATTGTCGCCAAAGGGGAAAAATGCATCGGAGCCGAGGCTTACGCCGTCGAGCGTTTTGAGCCACGCTTTCTTTTCTTCCTTGGTAAGAGGCTGGGGCTTCTCAGTGAAGAAGTTTTCCCAGCAGCCCAAAACGTCCTCACAATCGTCGGAAATAAAAACGTCGATGGTGTTGTCCCTGTCGGCACGTCCAATCCCGGGCTTGAAGGGAAGCGCCATGACTGCGGGGTGCTGTCTCAGATACCAGTTATCCGCCTTGCTTCCGGCGAGCCTTGTGCAGTGAACGCGCGACTGCTGCCCCGCGCCGATGCCGATGGCCTGCCCGTCCTTAACGTAGCAGACGGAATTGGACTGCGTGTATTTGAGCGTAATGAGCGAGATTATAAGGTCGTTCACCGCCTCGGGAGGGAGGCTTTTTGCGTCGGTAACGATGTTTTTAAGAAGCTCGGATGTAATCTTCACGTTGTTGCGTCCCTGATGAAAGCTTATTCCGAAAACCTGCTTTGTTTCCTCCGGGGCGGGGACATAGGATTTATCCATTTTAAGGATGCAGTAATTGCCTTTCTTTTTCTTTTTGAGAATTTCAATCGCTTCCGGCGCATAACTCTCGGCAATCACGCCGTCGGATACCTCGCGGGCAATGATTTTCGCAGTTGCGGCGTCGCAGCAGCCGGAGAGGGCTATCCAGTCGCCGTAAGAGGACATTCTGTCCGCTCCGCGCGCCCTCGCGTATGCCGAGGCCATGGGCGAAAGCTCCATATCGTCAACAAAATAAATCTTCTTCAGCGTATCGCTGAGCGGCACGGCGACGGCTGCTCCTGCGGGACTGACGTGCTTAAACGACGCGGCGGCGGGAAGCTTTGTCGCTTCCTCAAGCTCACAAACGAGCTGCCAGCTATTGAGCGCGTCGAGAAGATTGATGTATCCGGGCCGGCCGTTCAAAACCTCAAACGGGAGCCTGTCGGCGTCAATGGAAACGCTCGCGGGCTTCTGATTAGGGTTGCAGCCGTATTTCAGCTCTAATTCTGCGGACAAATGCAGCACATCCTTTCTGCTTTGGTTAAACGCTCCATAAATCAAGAAACTTGACTCATGAAGCGTTAGTATCATACATTCTTATTCTTAATTACGACGGTTTCTTTGCCGTCGGCCAGAGAGATATAGTTTACGTAGAGAGAAACCTTGTTATCCGGGTTCAGAGCGTTCCACACGTTCTCGGCAAATTCCTCCGGATAAGCGGGCGGAAGCTCGACGAATTCCGGCTCTCCCGTGAAGGAGGGCAGGGGCGAGCCGTCACCCATATAGGTATGGATATAATGCCCCGTCGCGGCGATGGGCTGCGGGTATTCATAGAAAAAGCGCTGAACGGAAGCTGCGTTGCCATAGCAACATTTTAAAATGGAAAGCTTATAAGACCCGTCTTTTGCGATAAGCGCGGAAATCCTCGGCGTGAAATTCGGCGCGTCCGGCTCAAAAGTGCGCGTGCCAAGAGCGGCCTCAAAGCTTTTTCCGGAGGCGAGAAACTCGCGCACGGTATCCGTCTGGTCGCCGTTCGTGACGATGTATTCGCCCGAAAGCTTGCGGACGGGATGGTAAATAATCAGCGAGGGGTCGGACATAAGAGATGGATCAAAGGCTTCGGTCCTTATGCCGTCCTCGGTGGGAACGAACACTCTGTTGCGGCTGTTTTCGCTTCTGCCCATTATGAAATAAGCGACGACGGCGAACTGCCCGCAGGCTGAACGCCCGACCATTATACCGCGCCCGGGATAAGCGCACGCGGCGAGACTTTCGGTGAATTTCATTGTGCTTCCTCCTGACCTTCCTCGGCTATGTGAACTATGCGTCCCTCAACGCTGAGCCTGCCCTCACAGAAGAGGGAAATGGCCTTGGGAAGAATCTTCCACTCAGCTTCCTCCATGACCCTGCGCTGAAGAATTTCGGGCGTGTCGCCCTCGTGAACCTCAACGGCCTTCTGAATGATAACGGGGCCGGCGTCGGTTTCACGGCTGACGAAGTGCGCCGTCGCACCCGTGATTTTTGCACCGTATTCAAGAACCTTTTCGTGAACGTGGAGGCCATAATACCCGTCGCCGCAGAAAGCGGGAATGAGTGAGGGGTGGATGTTTATTACCCGGTTTTCAAAAGTGGAGACAAATCTCGGCCCGAGAATATACATGAACCCGGCGAGCACGACGAGCTTTATGTCAAGGTCGTTGAGCTTGTCGATAACAGCATCGGTATATGTGCGGCGGTTTGGGAAATCGTTTATATCGATAACATAAGTGGGAATATTTGAGTTCCTTGCGCGGACCAGAGCGTAGGCATCGGGATTGGACGAGATGACGGCGGCAAGCTCGCAGTTTTTTATTTCGTCAAAAACCATCGAGTCAAGAATGGCCTGCAAATTCGTTCCGCCGCCGGAGACGAGGACGGCTGTTTTTATCATATCAGCTCAACTCCTTTTTCTCCGCTTACGCATTCGCCGATGATGAACGGTGTTTCACCAAGCTTTTTGAGCTCTGCAAGAGCCTTGTCAGTTTCGCCTGCGCCGACGGCCATTATGAGGCCGACACCCATATTGAAAGTGTTATACATATCGCGGGAGGGAATTTTGCCTGCGTCGGCTATGAGCTTGAATATCGCGGGAGGCGCCCAGGAGGAGGTCTTGACCTCGGCCTTGATGCCCTCTGGCAGCATCCTCGGGAGGTTTTCGTAAATACCGCCGCCGGTTATGTGGCTCATGCCTTTGATGGTGAATGTCTTGTTGGAAAGAATGCTCACGACGGTCTTTGCGTAGAGGCGGGTGGGCTTCAAAAGCTCTTCGCCGAGGGAGCAACCAAGCTCGGAACGGAACTTTGCAAGGTCGGTATTCTCAACCTTGAGAACCTTTCTCACGAGGGAGAAACCGTTTGAGTGAAGTCCGTTGGAGGCAAGACCGATAAGTTTATCGCCGGGGACGATGGTGCTTCCGTCGATTATCTTCTTCTTGTCCACAATGCCGACGGCGAAGCCCGCGAGGTCATATTCGTCCTCAGGATAAAAACCCGGCATTTCAGCCGTTTCGCCGCCTACAAGGGCGCAGCCGCTCTGAACGCAGCCCTCAGCAACGCCGGAAACAATCTCGGCAACGCGCTCGGGTACGTTTTTGCCGAGAGCGAGATAATCGAGGAAGAAAAGGGGGCGGGCGCCGCTGCAAATAATGTCGTTAACGCACATGGCGACACAGTCTATGCCAACGCTGTCGTGCTTATTCTGAAGGAAAGCGAGCTTTAGCTTTGTGCCGACGCCGTCTGTTCCGGAGACGAGCACGGGCTCAGATATCCCACTGAGGTCGGGGAGAACGAGCGCACCGAAGCCGCCGATAGAGGATAAAACCTCGGAGGTCATCGTGCGCCCGACGTGGGCCTTCATAAGGTCAACCGCGCGGTAGCCGGCGGTAACGTCCACTCCGGCGGCCTTATAGCTTTCGCTGAAACTGTTGGTGTTCATAAATAATACTCCTCCCTGCAAGCCGCAATCAACGGCACGCACTCACGCTTTTTTTCCTTCGCTTATTTTTGTTTCAAACCTGTATTTGCCAACGTCGTGCTCCGGCGGGGCGACGGGGTAGGTGCCGGTGAAGCAGCCAACGCAGAAATCACAGCCGCTTTCCTCCGCGATGCTTTTCACGCCGCCTACACTGAGATAACCCAGAGAATCCGCGTCAACGGATTTGCGGATCTCGGGAATGGTCATCTGGCAGGCGATGAGTTTATCGCGGCTGTCGATATCCGTTCCGAAATAGCAGGGGTTTGTGAAGGGAGGCGCGGAGATGCGAAGATGGACCTCTTTAGCTCCCGCCTCGCGCAGAAGATGGACTATTCTGCGGCAGGTGGTTCCGCGAACGATTGAATCGTCTACCATGACCACACGCTTGCCCGCAACGGTGGATTTCAAAACGGAAAGCTTGATGCGCACCGAGTCTTCACGCTGACCCTGAGTGGGCTGGATGAAGGTTCGGCCTATGTAGCGGTTCTTGATAAAGCCGACGCCGTAGGGGATACCGGACGCTTCGGCATAGCCGAGAGCGGCATCAAGCCCCGAATCGGGAACGCCTATAACGACGTCCGCCTCGACGGGGTAATCGCGCGCAAGAATAGCGCCTGCCTTTTTCCTCGCCTCATGGACGCTTACGCCCTCGATGATGGAATCAGGCCGCGCAAAGTAAACGAACTCGAAAACACAGAGATTGCATTTCCCGCCGCAATGGGTCTTGATGCTGCTTATTCCGTCCGGGCTGACCACAACTATTTCGCCCGGCTCAATATCGCGGACAAACTCAGCGCCTATCGCGGAGAGGGCGCAGGTCTCGGAGGCGAAGATAACGGCGTCGCCGCGCTTGCCCATGCAGAGCGGGCGGAAGCCGTGGGGGTCGCGCGCGGCGATAAGCTTCTGCGGGGACATGATAACCATGGAATAAGCGCCCTTTAG
>JAEEUX010000023.1 GCA_016290695.1 Oscillospiraceae bacterium | reverse complement strand
TGATGAAAAAACAAATAAACCTATTATTTATAGACCGATTACAATAAAGAGTGATGGGAAAACCGTTATCATTACTCAAACAGGGCTAAATGATTTTGCGAAGAAAATACGAGGCGCAGGCATTAAAAATCGTGATAATGTTATGAGTACGCTCATGATAAACAAATTGATAGAGAATGGAAGGTTGATAAACGAACGAAGCGAAAATTACCACAATCAAGAAGATGCTCCATTTTCATATTACAAATCTCGATTTAAGGTAGACGGGAGAAAATATAATGCGATAATTCACATAAAGAATGTTTTGACGGGGGACAGATATCATTATCACTCATTAGAAAAAATAGAAGTAAGTCCCGCCTACGGTAACACGGCCATAAAAGACCGGAGCTACAAAGAGACAGAACCTACTCCTAAATTAAACATATCACACTTCGAGAATAAAAGTCAAGAAGAAAGCCATATCATAAACACAAAAAATGAAGAGGCAGCTACCTCCCACGGGGACGCATCACGGGAAAACCCGCAAAGTCGCCTTCCGACTTACGGAGGGTTCACTACCTCTTATATTGGCGATCGGAAAAGGGAACGCGCTCAGCGTTCCCTTTTTTCGCTCTGATAGGCGGCGAACGGTTCTTTTTTTGAAAAATATTAAAAAAAGTAAAGACATTGAGTAATAAATGTGGTAATATAGCAAAAGAAACTGCTGAAAAACATGTGGCAATTAGTGCGAATAATCCAAAAAATACAAACCAAATGAGGAAAGGAAATCAACCATGGAAGAAAACAAATTCGATCTTCGCAAGCTTCAGGAGGCGGATATGCCCAAGAAGTATATTACAACGAAAGAGGAAAAGAACAACGCCAAATTCGGCAAGCTCGTCTTTGAGTTCCCGCAGGAGCGCAACGAGGTCGTTGCCGAGGGCGACCCGGAGGATTTCGTCGTTAAGCCGCAGGCGTATTTCCGCGGCGCAAGCCAGATTCCCGGCGCGGAGTTCAACCAGAGCTATCAGATTTTCGTAAAGCCATTTTTCCTTGACCGTGTTCAGCACAGACACGTTAAGGACGAGTATCTTGTCTTCCTCGGCGCGAGCTTCCCGAACGTCTTTGATTTTGACGCACGCATAGAGTTTACGATAGGCAAGGGCGAGGAGGCCGAGACTTACACAATCACGCAGCCGACTATAATCCGCATTCCTGCCGGAGTTTATCACTGCCCGCTGAACTTCAAGGAGGTCAACAAGCCGGTCCTGTTCCTCGCGACGCTCTTTACGCCGATGTTCGGCGGAGTTTACGATATGCCGGACGGCACGACCCGCGAAATGTACTATAACGGGCCCGTTCCCTGCAAGTATAACGCAGAGAAAAAGTGCGATTCCTGCGGCAAATGCCTTCAGGAAAGCTGGGAAAAATAAGGAAAACGGGCGAAAGGAGACTGCATAATGCAGGAGAAATACGAAAAACTGTTTTTTGAGTTCAAGCCGGAGGAGACCAAATGGGGCGATTGGTGCCTCAGTCCTCAGATGTATTTCCGAGGAAGCCGTGATATCCCCGAGTCTACGATGAACGTGGGCTATCAGGTTATCATGAAGTCCGTCAAGCTCCTTGATGAGCCGCGTTTCCATACCTTCGACGAAAACATAGTTTTCCTTGGAGCGAAGCTGCCGGACGTTTTCTCCGCTTTCGACGCCGAGATCCATTTCTACATGGGCAAGACCCTCGACACCATGGAGAAGATCGTTATCACCGAGCCGACGATTATCAAGATCCCGAAGTATTACTGGCACGGCCCGCTGGAATTTGTCCGCGTGGATAAGCCCGTGCTCTTCCAGTCTGTGCTCTTTAACGGCTATGCCGACAGCGTCCGACTCGTAGAACGTGAAAACGGCGAGCGCCAGTATATTTTCGATGGCGACGCGACGAAGACCTGCGTTTTCGACGCGAATAAGCCCTGCACCTTCTGCGGTTACTGCTTCGCAAATAAGGATAAGGTTCCTGCCGCGCCGTATAAATCCGTCGGCTTCAAGGCGATTAACGAGGACGGCGTGAAGCTCTATTCCGAAAAAGGCGCTTACGACCCGGATAAGGCCCCGTCCTCCACCACCTGCGTCGTAAGACCAGGCTACACGACAATATCCTATTCCGACGCGACGGCGCTTAAGAGCCCGAAGCCCGCGCTTCTGCCCGAGACGGCGAAGAAGGTGCTCGCGCTCCCCAAGGAGGAGACGAAGTGGGGCGACTGGTGTCCCTCGCCGCAGGCGTATTTCAGAGGCGAAATCTACATGGAAGAGGCGGATTACAACGTCGGCTGGCAGATTTTCGCCGGCGCAAACGACACGGAGGAGCCGCATTTCCATCAGGGCGTTGACGAATACATTTTCTTTACCGGCTCGAACCCGATGAACCTCTTTGATTTTGACTGCGAGATCGAGTTCTTCATAGGCGACGATCCCGACCATCTCGAAAGCAGGATGATTACGAAGCCCACCGTAGTCCGTCTGCCGCCGAACGTGTGGCACTGCCCGATCAAATTCCGCAAGATGAATAAGCCCGTCATGTTCCAGGCGGCTTTCATGTCCGGAACCTGGGGAACAATCACCCGTTCCGGCGAAGCGAGCAAGAAGACCTATTTCAACCGCAAGTATACATACGAGTATATGGGCGACAACGTCCGCTTCTGCAAGTTTAACGACAAGAAGCGCTGCAATATCTGCGGCGCCTGCTTCCCGAAGCCAGACATTCAGGAGTAATAGGCTTAGCGAGCGACAGCCCGGACCCTGAGCCTTATATTATAACAGTTATAGCTAAACAGCCTGCCGGCAATTCCTTTGCCGACAGGCTGTTTGAATTGCGCTCTGATTATTGCAAAAGAATAAAACAGGACCCTTGCGGGCCCTGTTTTATTTCACTTCTTGCATAATCGGCAAACTGCGCATATTGCCATAGCGCTTTCAAAACGTACAGAAGTTTGTCCGCCGCATATGCCTTGCGCCGGTAACAGAAGAAAAACCGACGGCGATGTGAAGGAGGGGGGAATAAAAGGAGATCGTCTGTGAAACTATAAGACACTCTAAGCTGGTACAGTTATAATAACAAACATAGCGAAACAAAAGCGAAACAAATTGAATATATTTAAGAGAAAATTCAAACTTTTTTAAAAAATACGAAAAATAAAAGCCGCATTGCGGGACAAATGCGGCAAAATTTATTAAATTGTTATCCGCTGACACGTTTTTCAAGCTGATAAAGGTAAGCAAGCGTGAATTCCGCCCAGCTATACTGGCTCATATATTCGCCGTTGAAGGAGATAGCGGCGCTCGCTGAGCCCTCAGTGTAGCTGTAGAAATCACAGTCGAGCAAGGAGGGATCTATCGAATAGCTATCGCGTCTCTTGCGGAAAACCGCCTCCGCTTTCACGGAGCGCAGAGTGCGCGAAAGGTCGGAAATAAGGACGCGAAGCTGGTTCTTCTGAGACTGATTGTCATAATCCGTGTCCCAAAGGACGGCGGTGAGTTCGCCCGTGTTCACGGAAGCGCCGCGCCTGTCTATAAGATAGGCAAAAAGCTCCTTCGTCTTGCTTCGCTGGAATTTTAAGGGTTCGTTTTTATAAAAAACCTCAAAATTGCCGAAGCAGCGAACGGTGAGAAGCGGATCAGGGCTAAGGTCCGGCGGCGGCAGGAGTATGTATTCGAGCGTTTTTTCGATTTTTTCAAGGCTTGCGGGTTTAATGAGATAGCCGGAGGCGTGAAGTTCATAGGCGTTTATGGCAAATTCCGCGTGCCCAGTGATGAAAACTATTCTAATTGCGCCGTTTATGCTTTTGAGGCGCTCCGCGAGAGTGATGCCGTCCATCTCATTCATGGAGATGTCGAGAAAAGCGACGTCTACAGGGTTTTCGGCGGCAAAACGCAAAGCGGCTAGGGGGCTTGTGAAAGCGTCAATCTTGCCGACGTATGAAATCTGGCGAAGCTGAGTTTTAAAGATTTCGAGACTCAATGCATCATCGTCTACGGCGATAACTCTCATTTCACGCGCTCCTTTCCCACAAAAGAACGGGCATTGGCTATCAAACGTTACCCTTTTTCAATTATAACAGGCAAAATGAGAAATATCAACTTTTTTCACGAAAAATTTTTTATAATATTGTGGTATATTACGAATAGTCCCCGGCTTGGCGTTTCAGAAGCCTTTCACGCTCCCTGTAATCCGGCAGGACGGATGCGATGAAGGCGTAAAAGTCCGGCCCATGATTTTTGTGGCGGATATGGCTGAGCTCGTGGACGACGACGTATTCTATTGCCTCGTCCGGATAGCTCATGAGCCGCCATGAAAAGCACAGCCGGTTTTTAGCGCTGCAGCTTCCGAAACGCGTTTTCGCGCCCGTGATGCTTATTCCCGCGGGCGTCACGCCCATTATCCGAGAATACTTTTCCACGAGCGGCGGTATCGCGCGCTTTGCTTCGGCTATGAGCCTTTGCCGTTCCGATTCACCCGGCTCGGGGTGCGCTTCACGCCAGACCTTAAGCACGCGAAGTTTTTCTTCTATCCATGCTTCATGGCGCGCCAAAAACGCCTCTGCCGTACCGAGCGGCATGCGGCGGGGAACGCGCAGAAGCACCCTCCCATCGGGCTTGATTTCTATAGCCATGCTTTTCCTGTCTGAACGGATAAGCTCATATTCGCGCACGGACAAGACGGGTTGCCTCCTTTTTGACGGAAAAATAAAAATATCATTTACATTTGCCAAAAATACATTATAATGTTAGCATAGGTAAGTGTAAATAGGCTATGAGTAATTTTGCGTGGGCGTTTCCTCGCAGATCAGCTCCGCGCCTGCGTTCAGAGCCTCCTTCGCTTTGGCGGCGAGGCTTTCTTCGTCGTCATATAGAATAAGGCTGCTTTCCGTTATGATATATTTCCGGCAGAGTTCCGGCGAGAAGGCGCGGCGCAGGGCCTGTTTTGCGGCGCCGCAAAGCTCGCGCGGGCTTAACGACTCGCCTCTCTGCGCCGTGACGGGCAGGGTGAAACGCTCGGCCCTTGGGCGGTGATACAGCGCTGCGGCGCCGTGCTCCGATATGGCGCTGCTGAGAATGTTCTTCAGGCTTTCGCCCCAGACGGGCGTGACAAGTATCGTGCACCCGGGGGTGAAACAGCCCTTTGCCGCGTAGACCCTCAGCTCGCGGCAGAGCGCCGCACTGAGCGCTCTCGCGCTATGAGATGGGCGCGCCGCCATGATGACCGCGCTGAAGCTGCGCCTTCGGCATTCGGAAACAACGCTCGCGGCAAGCTCCGGCGTTATTTTGCCGGACAGGACCATTACACCGCCTCCGCAGGGCAGCGCCCTGCAAAGCTCACCTCCCGCTGAAACGAAATAATCCCGCCGGACGTATTTTTCCGGGAGAAGCGGGGATGTGCCTCGAAAAAAGCAGAGGGTCCTTTCCATCGTTACGCAGCTCCTTTCCTGCTTTTTATACGATATGATTAATATGTGGAGATTTATGATATGCCCTTATCCCTTGTACCGCAAATCAGAGTAAACCGTGTTTTTGACCTCAGCCCTGATTTCCTCCATTCGCGGGGGATCACGCTCCTTTTGCTCGATCTTGATAATACCCTCGCTCCTTATTCGGGGAAAGACCCTTCGCCCGGCCTGTGCCGCTGGCGCGACGATATGCGCGCGGCGGGTGTCGAGCTCTTCATTGTTTCCAACACAAAAACGAGCCGCGCCGCCCGGTTTTCCAAGGAGTGGGGCGTCCCATATATAGACAAGGCGCAGAAGCCGCATCGTTGGGCCATTTATGAGGCGCTTCGCCAGATGGGGAGACCCCGGGGCGAGGCTGCGCTTGTAGGAGACCAGATTTTTACGGACGTTCTCGGCGCAAACCTTGCCGGAGTGCGCTCCATTATTGTCGAGCCGCTCGAACTGAATAACATCCTTTACATCCTTCGCTACATAGCAGAGATACCCATGCGTCTCTGCACCAGAAAGGAAAAGCGTCTATGACAAATCTGCCGGAACTGAAAGCGGCTCTTGCCCGCTTCGACGGGGCGGACGCGCTTCTCATACAAAACGATAAAAACCGCCGCTACGCACTCGGCTTCGCTTCAAGCGCCGGCTGCTGCCTCGTTACGCGGGAAGCTGCCTGGTTTTTCACCGATTCGCGGTATATCGAGGCGGCCGGAAACGCGATTAAGGATGCCTCCGTTGAGATGATAAGCTCTGCGGAGCCCTACGAGAAAAAAATCAACGATCTCATTGAAAAGTATTCGATTAAGCGCCTCGGCGTTGAGGAAGCAAGCATGAGCCATGCAGAGTATCTTTCGCTCAGCTCCAAGCTGAAGGCGGAACTCGTTCCCGCGCAGAGCATAATGAAGGCGCTCAGAAGCTCCAAAAAGCCGGAGGAAATAACCTGTCTCAAAAAGGCGCAGAAAATCGCGGAAGCCGCGCTGGACGAGGTCTTGCCGCTCATTAAGCCCGGCGTGACGGAGCGGGAGATAGCTGCGGAGCTCACCTACCGCATGCTCCTCGGCGGCGCAGAGAATAATTCCTTCGACCCCATCGTTATTACGGGTGCGAAGACGAGCATGCCGCACGGTGTGCCCGGCGACGTGAAGATACAAAGCGGCGATTTCGTTACGATGGATTTCGGCTGTATATACGGAGGCTACTGTTCTGACATGACGAGGACGGTCGCCGTCGGCAGCGCGAGCGATAAGATGAAGGAGGTCTATTCCGTCGTTCTTGAGGCGCAGCTTGCGGGCATAGAAGCTGCGAGGGCGGGCGTTACCGGCAGAGACATTGACAAGGCGGCGCGGGATGTGATCGCAAAGGCGGGCTACGGCGAATACTTCGGCCACAGCTTCGGCCACGGCGTAGGTCTTGATATTCACGAAGAGCCGAACGCCTCGCCCACGAACGAAAAGCCGATGCCTCTTTCTGCTGTAATATCGGCCGAGCCGGGGATATACATCCCGGGAGAGTTCGGCGTGAGGATAGAGGACGTAATTATTCTCGGGGAAAGCTCAGCCGAGAATATCACTGAATTTGAAAAAAACATGATTATTTTGTGACGGTGCTTAATTATTCCCAAATAATTACGATACAGATAATAGAGGAAGCAGCGAACAGGCGTGGCTTTTGTGCAATCAAGCCCCCAGTTCAAATTCAAGGAGGAGATTTTTATGGCGACAAATGTAAATTCTATTTACAGCAGTTCTTCGAGAATCACAGGTATGTTCTCAGAGCTTGATACGGATGCCCTCGTTAAGAATCTCTGTTCTGCCCAGCAGACTAAAATAGATACGCAGAACCAAAGAAAAACTCTTACGGAGTGGAAAAAGGACGCGCTGAACGATATAGCCGATAAGGTCAAGACGTTCAACAACACCTATTGTTCCGTGTTAGGCTCGTCAAGCATGCTCAAAAGCAGCACCTACTCTCAGTATAAGGTTTCGACGACGAGCACAAGCAATGCTGTTGCTGTTTCCGCGTCAGACGGAGCCTACGAAGGCAAAACGAGCGTTTCCGTTTCAAGACTTGCCGGCAGCGCATCCACTTCCAGCAGGGGCGTTTCAAACGGCAAGGAGCTTTCTTCCAGCAATACGACTACGCTCAAGGAGCTTGGCTTCAAGACGCCGCTCCAGTTTGACTCCAAGGGTGAGATTTCTTTCTCAATAAACGGAAAGAAGTTTTCCTTCTCTGCGGAGACTACGCTCCAGAACATGATAAACACGATAAATTCCGATGAGGACGCCAACGTCACCATGAAGTACAGCCGCCTGACCGACGGCTTCAGCATCACGTCCGACGTTTCCGGCGCGGAAGGCTCCGTCAGCATAGTGAACATCTCCGGCAACGCCTTCGGCAACCCCGGGGCGACTATGCAGGTCCCCGTCCTCGGAGAAGACGGCCAACCCGTCCTTGACGAGAGCGGCAACCCCACATATACCACCCAGCCCGCCGTCGGCGCTTTCGGCATCGCAAGCGGCAAATATACCGACGGCGCGCAGAACGCCCTTGTCACCATCGACGGCATCGAGATAGAGCGCGACTCCAATAATTTCACCATAGACGGCCTCACCTATGAGCTCAACGAGGTCACCGAGAGCACCATGCACTTCAACGTCACCCGCGATTACAGCGCCGCGAGCGATAATATCAACGAGTTCGTTGATTCTCTCAACGACCTTATCAAGACCCTTGATAAGTACGTTAGCACCAAGAAGCCGAAGCAGGAATTCAAGCCGCTTACCGACGCTCAGAAGGAAGAAATGTCGGAGGACGAGATAGAAAAATGGGAAGCCAAGGCGAAGGAGGGCATCCTTTACCACGATAAGGACCTTGAAAAGCTCCTTTCCGACCTTAAAGGCGCTTTCTATTCTCCTGCCGGCGGAACGGGCAAGAACCTTGCCTCCATCGGCATCACCACTGCCAGCTATTTCAGCTCCAACAAGGGCACGCTTGAGCTGGACGCCGATGCGCTCAAGGCGGCAATGAGCAAGGACCTCGATTCCGTTATCAAGATGTTCACGGGCGGCAAGTCCACCTCTCCCTCCTCGGAACAGGGCCTCATTTACAAGTTCAGAAATTCGATGACGAATTACCTCGGCGTTTCAAACAATGTCATCAAGGATTATGAGAAGTCTATTTCAGACATTGAAAAAACCGTCGGTACCCTTACGGATAAGCTCTCCGACATGGCAAATAAGTATTATAAGAAATTTGCCAATATGGAAACGGCTCTTTCCAAGCTCAACAGCTCCGCAAACTATCTTTCTCAGCTCTTTGCGTGATTTTTCAAGGTGCACCTGTGGGAGGCTGACGCATGAGTACGAACATCTACATCCCGGAAGACGTAAAACGCAAGCTCGCGCTTTATGAAGACGCGGCGAAGCTCTCCGCGGCTCTGCGCGCCTATGTCGAAACGGAAGCGGAGAGCATTGACGAAGCCTCCGACGAGGAGATAATTGCCTTTGCCGACAGAGTGAACGAGTCCGTTCTGCGCCTCAACGCCATCTCCGAGGAAATCGCCGCTCTCGACGCGTCGGACAATATCACCCCGGAGACCGAGCCGAGCTGCCAAAAGCTTCGCAGACAAATCAGAAGCGATATGGAAGCGATGAACGAAAGCTGCGCCGTCTGCATGAACAGCATCCAGACAAGGCGCGACGAATATCTGCGCGAAATGCTTCTCGCGAGGAAAAAGACGAATATAAGCGCCTATATGAAGTCTTCCTTCCTCGGCTATGAGGGCGTTAATTTCGATAAAAGAAACTGATTTGGGAGCGTGAATTATTTTGGGATATCGTAATGTAACAGAAGAAATCGTCCTTATGAACGTCGATAAAGTCATCAGCGATATCGGCTGCTGCAACTGCGAGTCTTGCAAGACAGACGTAATAACCTACGCGCTGAACCGTCTTCCTCCGCGCTACGTTTCGTCGAGCAAGGGCGAACTCATAAGCGAGATAGAGGCTCACATTTATCAAAACGCGACAGATACGATTTTCGCCCTCACAGAGGGCGCGGTACTCGTAAAAGCCAACCCCAAGCATAAATAACGAACAAAAATAAATAACTAAAAAAGCACAAATGAACAATAAAGAACGGCACGGTTTATACACCGTGCCGATTTTTTAATTATTGTTGCAAAATTACTGTAAAAAGCATTATAATATAAGTACATAGAAAATCAATGGGTGAAATCTATCCTTTTTTTCGGGAGCGCGCTTTTTTTCCGCCGCGCGGAAAAAGACGCAAAACATTCTTACATTTTATCATTCCGTAAACTAAACATACAATGAATTGCGTTAAATTATCTCAAGTTTTTCAGATTATATCCGATATAATAAATAAGGTGTATAACTATAGTAATGCTCGGCTGAGAAGGCGGGTGAGCGACCATGAATGACATCAGCGCTGAAAAAGCCTTTGGCGAATTTGGCTGCGAGCGATGCACCGAAGCCGACTGTCCCGTAAAACGCGAAGAAGCGGCGCCGGAAACCTGTTGCGTTTTCCTTGAAAATGAAGCTCCGTTGCGACTGCGGGATTTCGTCAGAAAATACTGCGGCGCGTTCGGGCCGGAAAGCGTTATCATTCCGGCTGCATATCACGTGCTTTCCGCGGAGTATTCGGGCGAGACGGAAGCGGTCGGGGTTTCCCCGAGCAGTACGGCAAAGCCCTGCGAACTGAAGGTAAAGGTTTTTGCCCTGGCAAAGGAGAGCCTTGCTGAGAGCTGCGGGTCCGTAGCGATCCGAGGAAAAGAAAACTCGTTTCTTCCGGAAACGCCTCTTGGGAGTCTTCCCTTTGATATCCCGATTAAATTCGACGAGAATAACGAGGTCTCCTTCAAGATTAACAACATTCCGTTTATCTTTTCGGCGGAGACTCCTTTCTCAGAGCTTTTGAGGACTGTTAACGAAGACTCGGAAGCGATGGTTACGATGGAGCTGAAAACAGACTCCGGCTGCGTTTTCTCCATACGGTCGGACGCGACGGGCAGCGAAAGTCTTCTGTCGCTTGCTAATTCCCGTGGAGTATTCTTCGGGGACGAGAGCTGCACAAAGATACCGGAGGGCGTTTATCAGACGGGGCGCAGCGCGTCGTTTGAAATAAACGGAGAAAAGTTTGAATCCGCCGAAAACGAAGCGCTCTATAAGGGCATAACCGTTTTCCTCAACAGGCAGACGGAAGGTGCTGGCACGGGCGTTGTATTGCGCCGGGATTATGAAGCCACTTCGAGAATCCTGAGCCGATTTATAGACGAGCTCGGCGAGATATCGAGCGGGCTGGCAAGAAGCAGAAATTTCCGCCAGAGGGAGCTTTCGGGCAAGCTTATCGAAAGCGTATCCTTCCAGACGGGCGGCACAGGCTGCTCCGCTGAGATCATGGGCCTTCTTTCCATTGAGGGGGATCGCATATATTCAAGACCTGAGGCGATCGTAAGCGCCCTGAAGGACGATGCGGCAGCCCTGGAAAGGCTCTTCACAAACAATGCGCGCGGCCTCGATATGGGGCTTGCCTACAAGGTGAAGGAGCATATGGAGCGCTACCTTTCATATTGGAAAGCCGAACAAAAGCCGGACCAGAGTGAAAAAACCGTGTCCGATGAAATCAAAACCCTCGTCGAGAAATACAAAGATCGTTTATTCAAATCCGATAAATAACAATCCGGCAATTAATTTTAATACGAGAGCTATACTTGTTGCGCGGGCGGGGACCCGTGCGAAAGGCGGCCAAAACAATAACCCGCATGAGTTGCTTTCTCTTCTGTAGATATAATCTGACAGAATAACTCATCGGAACGCATTTGCAGGAGCGGAGACAACAGGAGGAAATACTATGGGAATGCGAGATAATTTGAGACAGGAATACCTTAGCCGCACGGTTATGACAGCCAGCCCCGCCGAGCTTGTAGTTATGCTTTTTGACGCCTGCATAAAGGACATTAAGCTTGCACAGCTTGCAATGGAGGAGAAAAAACCGAATTACTCAAAAGTAAATGAATACATGATAAAGGCTCAGAAAATAATCACCGAGCTTATCAGCTCCCTCGATATGAGCTACGATATTTCAAATCAGCTCCTTCCGATATACGAGTTCGTCCTTTCAAGCATGAGAAACGCGAACGTAAAGAAGGATATGAGCCAGATGGATGACGTTATCGCGATTATTTCCGAACAGAGAGATGCCTGGGCTCAGATAGTTAAGGGCACCGCAAAGCCCGGTTCGGATGAGGTAATGGTGGGCTGAGCGTTGCTTGCGGGCCCTTTGATAAGGGCGCTTGGGAGATAATATGGAAATACGGGTAAACAAATCCTCATATATCGGGACAGGCTACAAAATTCCCGAACCCGGCGCGAAAAACGATTCGGGCTTCTCGCAGTCGTTTCAGCAGCAGATGCAAGGCCAGCAGAAGCAGGACCTGCATAAGCGCGTCAAGGACCTCCTTGACGACTTTGAGGAAAGCGCGGAGAATATCTGCCGGAAAACGGATATGGGCGAATTTCAGGATTACTGCAATAAGCTCGGGGACGTTCTTTCCGAAATTCTCTCTAACGCATACCTTTTCCAGGGCGAAAAGGTGAAGGACGGCACGGGCCGACAGCGCATTTTTGCGACAATTGCCATCGTTGACGAAAAACTCAAAAACATTGGGGATGACCTTGTCGCGGGGAACAGCACGCAGCTTGAGTTCCTGAGCAAAATAGATGAAATCAGAGGTTTGATTACCGATCTCTTTTCATAGATAACAGTTAAATTTCAAACAGACAGGCGGGTGATGTGAAAAATGAGCGGAAATTCAGAGCATATGGACACTATGCAGGCTGATATACTGCGTGAAATAGCAAATATCGGCGCGGGTCATGCGTCTACGGCTCTGTCCATGATGCTTGAAACTACCATTGAGCAGACAATCCCCGAGGTGTCGCTTGTTGCTCTCGGAGACATGATGGACCTGCTCGGCGGCGCTGAGCGCGTCGTGGTTGGCGTAAGCGTGACGGTAAGCGGGGATATCGAAGGATATCTCATAATGCTGCTCGATGTGGAACGCGCAAAGGAAATGGTTAATGCCATTCGTAATCAACCGCCGGAATTGGATGAGAACGGTGAAATTTTCTCGTATCTTGACCGATCCGCGCTCAAGGAAACCCTTAACATCATGGCAGGCTCGTACCTTACGGCTATCGCGCAGCTTACAAATCTTGACGGCGTCCCGTCTCCTCCGTCGATAGCGGTGGACATGCTCGGCGCAATCCTGAGCCAGCCGCTTGCTGCGGCGGGCGAGAGCAGCGATTATGTCCTGTACTTCAAGTCCGGCCTTTTCGGGCGGACGATAGAGTCTGGTTCCGGCTCTGACAAATTCGCAGGAGACTTGCTGCTCGTCCCGAACAAGAAATCGTATCAAACACTACTTGATTCGTTAGGGTGTGGATAAGTTGGCGAATATCTCGGTAAACATCGCGCAAATGAAAATTTCCAAACCGCCCGATGTTCTGGTCGCTATGGGGCTCGGCTCCTGTATCGGAGTGGCTCTTTACGACCCTGTTACGAAGGTGGGCGGAATGCTTCACGTCCTTCTTCCTGCGGCGGATGCTATGGATAAGGACGCAAAAAGAACCAAATTTGCCAATCCGGGTATTTATGATTTCGTCGAGGCAATGGTTAAGGCCGGAGCCAGAAAAACAAATCTTGTCGCAAAGATTGCCGGTGGCGCGTCTCTTCTAAATAACAGTGCACAGGTCGGGCAGCGAAACGCCGAGGAATGCATCAAGGTGCTTGACGAGCTTAAAATAAGAATCGAATCGAAGGACGTCGGCGGCGAAAGCGGAAGGACGGTTTATTTCGATACTGCGACAGGACAAATGACAGTCTCTACACTTGCAAAGGGTAAGAAAACAATTTAGTTTATAATACATAATAATATTAGCCTGATAGGAGAATGCAAAATGGCAAGAATTCTGATAGTTGATGATGCAGCATTTATGAGGATTACCATCAAAAATATGCTTCAGAAAAGTGAGCATGAGGTAGTCGGGGAGGCAGAAAACGGAAAAATCGCCGTAGAACGCTACCAGGAGCTGAAGCCGGATATAGTTACTATGGATATCACTATGCCGGAGATGGATGGCCTTGAGGCTCTTAAGGCTATCGTTAAGCTTGACCCCAACGCGAAGATCATCATGGTTTCCGCAATGGGTCAGGAAGCGATGGTTCGTGACGCTGTTATGAGCGGCGCCAAGGGCTTCATCGTCAAGCCGTTTAAAGAGGATGGCATTTTGTCCGCAATCGCAAAGCTTGCATAAATAAAACGCTTAGGGATCACCGTGCGGCGTGTCTTCCATCGGCGCATTGTTTTCGCGCCCTGAGACAAGGTTCTTTTGGCCTTGCCGCCGGGCCGCGGAATATACGCTGGGTACGGCTGTATCTGTTTTTCGGTCAGATCCCAAAAAATACTACGCAAAGGGTGGTTTAAATGGCTGAAGATTCCATGCTTGAAGTATATATTTACGAAACCCAGCAGTTGCTCCAAAGCCTCGACGATGTACTGCTCGAAGGCGAAAGTGAAAAACGTTTGACGGAAGATCAGATAAACGAGGTCTTCCGCTCTATGCATACCATTAAAGGCGCGTCCGCCATGATGGAGTTCAACAGCATCATGACAATGGCGCATGCGGTTGAGGATGTATTCTCTTATATTCGCGAGTTCGGCGCGCCGGACGAGAGATGGCCTGAAGTTTTCGACGTGGCGTTCCGCGTCGTTTCCTTCATAAACGGAGAAATGCCCAAGATTCAGAGCGGGGCGACGCCGGACGGCGAGGATCCCGAGCTTGTCGCCGAGGTACATAAGATTCTTGCCGAGCTCAAGGCAGGAGGAGCGGCTTCCACGGCGTCGGCGGAGGGCGGCGAGGCGGCTGCCGAGGCTGCGGAGGAAGCTGAGCCCGCGGGTCAGACTGATTCCGGTGAGCCCTTCTATAAGGTAAAGGTTACCTTCGAGACCGGCTGCCAGATGGAGACGGTCAGAGCCCTCGGCGTTAAGACTTCTCTCGCGCCGATAAGCGTGAAGATTGCCACGATTCCCGAAAAGCTTGATTCTACCGAGACGGACAAGTTCATTGTCCAGAACGGTCTTTGCGTTTATTTGCAGACGGCAGAGAACCCCGATGAAATAAAGAAGATAATGGACGAGACGCTCTTCCTCCAGAAGTACAGCGTCCTCGCCATCGACGGCACCGACGAGGAGATTCCCGAGTCCATCAGGATTAAGGACAATTCGTCTCATGCGGCGGCAGCCGCCGTCGAGAAACCCGCGGAAGAAGCTTCCTCCGCCTCGAAGAACAATACCGCGGTCAAGAAAGCTAACGAAGCCGCCGAAGCTTCCACGAAGCAGAACTTCATCAGCGTAAACGTCAATAAGCTTGACAGCCTTCTCAATATCGTCGGCGAAATAGTTACCGCTCAATCCATGGTAATCAGCAACGCCAACTTCTCCGAAGGCCGTAACGACAGCTTTGATATCGCGGCCAAGCAGCTCCGTTCTCTCATTAACGAGCTGCAGGATGTCGTTATGTCCATCCGTATGTTGCCCGTCTCCAACGTCTTCCAGAAGATGAAGCGTATCGTTCGAGATATGTCCAAGAAAATTGATAAGGATATAGAGCTCGTTCTCGTCGGTGAAGAGACGGAAGTCGATAAAAACGTCATCGACTGCCTCTCCGACCCGCTCATGCACCTCGTAAGAAACTCTGTCGACCACGGCATCGAGAGCCCGGAGGAAAGAGAGGCGGCCGGAAAGCCGAAGAAGGGCCATGTTTACCTTGAGGCAAAGACCACCGGCAACGACGTTATCGTGAGCGTCACCGACGACGGCAAGGGCCTCAACCGCCAGGCTATTCTCAGAAAGGCTTACGAAAAGGGCCTCATCAATAAGCCCGAGAGCGACGTTTCCGATAAGGACGTTTATTCTCTCATCTTCCTTCCCGGCTTCTCCACGAAGGAGCAGGTCACGGAGTATTCCGGCAGAGGCGTCGGAATGGACGTTGTCCGCAGAAACATAAGCCAGATAGGCGGTTCTCTCTCCGTTGACAGCACGCCCGGCAAGGGAACCACTTTCACCATTCGCATTCCGCTTACGCTCACCATAGTCGACGGAATGAAATTCCATGTCGGAGACATCAGCTTCATTATGCCAACAGCCTCCGTACAGACGGTCCTTCGTCCCGGCCCCGGCGACGTATTCGTCGATTCCAATAATAACGAGATGATTATTCTGCACGGTCAGTGCTATTCCGTTGCCAGAATGAGCGACCTCTTCGGAATCGAAAACGCTATACAGAATCCCGAGGACGGCATGATAATGCATCTTATAGCCGAAGGCAAGAGCTTCTGCATCCTCTTTGATAACCTCGACGGAGAGTATCAGGTGGTCGCGAAGTCCCTTCCGGAATACCTCAAGAAGTGCGCCACGAAGCTTGACGGTATTAGCGGCTGCGCTATCATGGGTGACGGTTCCATTAACCTTATCCTTGATGTAAACAATCTTGCGACGAAGTAATTTAGGGAGGCGAAAACAGTGAAAGAAGAAACTACGACCAATACCGGTACTCCTCAGGTGGAGACCGAACAAAACATCCATAAATACCTGTTTTTTTCCCTCGATAATGTGGAATACGGCGTCGAAATAAGCATGGTTCAGGAAATTATCACTATGGAGGCAGTTTCTCCCATTCCCAGCACGCTGCCGTTCTGCAAGGGTGTTATCAATATCAGAGGTTCCGTAGTCCCCGTGCTTGACCTTCGCATAAAGCTCGGAAAAGAGCCCTGCGAATATACGGATATTGCCTGCATAATCGTGCTTGAAATTAAGGACGAACGTATAGGCGTTATTGTTGAGCAGATCCGCGATGTTATAGAAATATCCGACGGTATGCTTATGCCGTCTCCTGTGGATACCAACAATGCCGAGCAGAAATGCGCTTCCTCGAGCATTGTTGAAATAGACGGAAACGTCAAGCAGATACTTGATATTGACCGCGTGTTTGGCTTCGACGAGGAAGAAACAGAGGAACAATAAACAATAGACAGGACAGAAGCCGAATATCATATTGTATGTTCGGCTTCTGCTTTTCTTTAAGGCAACGCCGCACAATTTCCGGAGAATATTCTGGCGTATCGTCCCCAAATTGTCGGCAATACACAAAGCATTACCTGCGTCTTGTGAGCAATCTGACGGCGCATTATATGCACCGGAATTATGCGGTGTTGCCTTAGTTAAAGCTTCCGTTTAATCGTTGATTACTAAGGCAACACCACATAATTCCCGGCACATATCTTACTTGCAGAATATTCCGTCATATCGTCCAAAAATACTCGGCAATACACAAAGTATTACCTGCGTTTTTTGAACAATCTGACGAAAATCCTGACGGCGCAATCTAT
>JAEEUX010000022.1 GCA_016290695.1 Oscillospiraceae bacterium | reverse complement strand
TTTTCGCAACCTTAACGGGCTGCTTTTTCACCGTACCGTCTCCGCCGGCGCCGCCTGCTACGGCGTTTTTCGCGACCGCCTTGCGCTCGATGGGGGCCTCCTTCTTCACTCTGACGGTGAAGATGCGGCGGACGACCTCCTCCTTGATGCCGTTTATCATAGCCTCGAACATATCGAAGCCTTCGCGCTTATATTCGTCTATGGGCTTCACCTGGCCGTAACCGCGCAGGCCGATGCCGCGGCGCAGCTCATGCATGGCGTCGATATGGTCCATCCAATATTCGTCGACGACGCGCAGGAGTATCACGCGCTCAAACTCGCGCATGATGGGCGTCTCGGAACCGGGCAGGTTCCCGAAGCGCTCCTCCTTGGCCTTATAGAAGTCGAGCGCTTTTTCTTCGAGAATTTCGCAGAGCTTATCGGCGGAAAGGTCGTTAAGCTCCTCGGGCGTGGGCTGGAATTCGCCCGGTTTGAGGAAGAGGCTTTCAAAGGGCAAAAGCACCTCATGGAGCTGCTTTTCATCGGCAACGTAACCGCCCGCGCCTATTACGCTTGTGACGTTCTGGGTGATAACGTCCTTTATCATGGACTTGATATTGTCGCTTATATCGTCGCCGTCAAGGACGGTTTTGCGCTGGCCGTAAATTATCTCGCGCTGCTGGTTCATAACGTCGTCGAACTCAAGCGTCGTCTTGCGGGACTGGAAGTTGCGGCTTTCAACGCGCTTCTGCGCCTGCTCAATGGCGTTGGAGAGGATGGAATTATCAATCGGTGTATCCTCGTCGATTTTCAGCGTATCCATGAGCGCCTGCATTTTTTCAGAGCCGAAAAGACGCATGATATCGTCTGAAAGCGCGATGTAGAAGCGCGATTCGCCGGGGTCTCCCTGACGGCCTGCGCGTCCGCGAAGCTGATTGTCTATTCTGCGGCTTTCATGGCGCTCGGTGCCGAGGATGAACAGGCCGCCCGCAGCCTTGACCTTCTCCGCTTCAACGGCTATCTCCGCCTCATATTTCTTTAAAGCGGCGGCAAACTCCTCGCGCGCAGCAAGGATTTCTTCGTTATCCGTCTCTGCATAGCCCGTGGCCTCGGAGATTATCTCCTCGGTATATTCCTTCTTGCGAAGGTCGTTTTTCGCAAGGTATTCGGCGTTGCCGCCGAGCCTGATATCGGTTCCGCGGCCTGCCATGTTCGTGGCTATGGTCACGGCGCCGAATTTGCCCGCCTGCGCGATTATCTCAGCTTCCTTATCATGGTGCTTTGCGTTGAGGACGTTGTGCTTAATGCCCTCCTGCTTGAGCATTTTTGAAAGAAGCTCGCTCTTTTCGATGGATATAGTGCCGACAAGGACGGGCTGGCCCTTGGCGTTGCATTCCTTGATCTGCTCGATTATTGCGCGGAACTTGCCGCTTTCCGTCTTATAAACGACGTCAGGGTAATCCTTGCGTATTACGGGCTTATTCGTCGGTATCTCGATGATATCGAGATTATAGATAGCTCCGAATTCTTCTTCCTCGGTAAGGGCGGTACCCGTCATACCGGAAAGCTTGGAATAAAGGCGGAAATAATTCTGGAAGGTGATGGTGGCGTAGGTTTTGCTTTCGCTTTCGACCTTAACGTGTTCCTTCGCCTCTATAGCCTGATGCAGGCCCTCGTTATAGCGTCTGCCGAACATAAGGCGGCCCGTAAACTCGTCAACGATGATGACCTCGCCGTCTTTTACGACGTAGTCCACGTCGCGGTGCATGATGCCGTGCGCCTTGAGCGCCTGATTGATATGATGAGAGAGGGTGGAATTTTCTATGTCGGAAAGGTTCTCTATCCCGAACGCCGCCTCCGCCTTTGCGATTCCGCGCGCGGTAAGCGTTGCGGACTTCGCCTTTTCGTCTACGATATAATCGGCGTCAAGCGTTTCGTCCTCTTCTTCCTTCTCATTAGTCGTCGCAAAAACCTGCTTTTTAAGCTTGCGAACAAAGGCGTCCGCCTGCTCGTAGAGGGCGGTGGAAGCGTCGCCCTTGCCGGAAATAATGAGCGGGGTTCTCGCCTCGTCGATAAGAATGGAGTCCACCTCGTCGACTATGGCGAAAACGTGTCCGCGTTGAACCATGTTCTGCTTATAGAGAGCCATATTGTCGCGCAGATAATCAAAGCCCATTTCGTTGTTCGTGCCGTAGGTTATGTCGGCAGCATAGGCTTTTTTGCGCTCCGCAGAGTCCAGATCGTGGATTATGAGGCCCACTGTGAGGCCGAGGAAACGATAAATCTTGCCCATCCACTCGCTGTCACGCCGGGCAAGATAATCATTCACCGTTACGATATGGACGCCCTCGCCTGTAAGAGCGTTCAGGTAAGCCGGAAGGACGGCGACAAGGGTTTTTCCTTCGCCGGTCTTCATCTCTGCGATACGTCCCTGATGGAGGACAATGCCGCCTATGAGCTGTACCCTGAACGGGCGTATACCCAGCACCCTGTCCGCAGCCTCGCGGACGACGGCAAAGGCTTCGGGGAGAATGTCGTCAGTAGTTTCTCCGTTTTTGAGACGGGTCTTGAATTCGTCCGTCTTAGCCCTGAGCTCGGCGTCCGACATAGCCTTGCAGCTATCCTCAAGCGCCTCGATTTTATCGACTATCGGCGTTATTTTTTTAAGCTCACGTTCGCTGTGAGTCCCGAAAAGTTTTGTAATAAGTCCCATTTCATGGCTCCTGTGTGAAATATTATTTATACGGCGCCGCAAGCTATCACGCGCGGCAGCTCGCGATATGATTTTGTTTTTTCAGCCGTGGCCTTCCAAAGACCGCCAAAGACCGCTTTAAAGTGTATTATAACATACATTTGTTAATAAAAAAAGTCTATTTTGAGGCTTATAAAAGAAAAGCTGAAAATAAAAAATCTATATTGATTGACATTGATAGTCCAATATGATAATTTTATTAAATACAGCAATTATCACTAACCGCATTGGGAGGAAATTACAATGAGCAAGGGAAAGTTTTATATTACGACCCCTATTTATTATCCGTCTGACAAGCTTCATATCGGCCACGCTTACTGCACCGTCGCCACGGATACCATGGCGCGCTACAAGCGTTTTCAGGGATATGACGTAATGTTCCTCACGGGCGTAGACGAGCACGGGCAGAAAATAGAGGAAAAGGCGAAGGCTGCGGGCGTGACGCCCCAGCAGTTTGTTGACAATATCGTTAAGGGCGACCGCGGCATCCTCGACCTGTGGAAGCTCATGAATATTTCTTACGACAGATTCATCCGCACAACGGACGATTACCACGTCGAGGCCATCCAGAAGATTTTCAGGAAGATGTACGATAACGGCGATATTTACAAGGGCGCCTACAAGGGCATGTACTGCACGCCCTGCGAGAGCTTCTGGACGGAGAGCCAGCTTGTTGACGGCAAATGCCCGGACTGCGGGCGTGAGGTGCATTACGCCGAGGAGGAGGCTTATTTCTTCCGCCTTTCCAAGTACGCCGAGCCTGTTCGCAAGCTCCTTACGGAGACCGATTTCCTTGAGCCGAAATCCCGCGTAAACGAAATGGTAAACAATTTTATCGACCCCGGCCTTGAAGACCTCTGCGTTTCCCGCACGAGCTTCAACTGGGGCGTCCCCGTGGACTTCGACCCCGGCCACGTCGTCTATGTTTGGGTTGACGCGCTGTTTAACTACATGACCGCGCTTGGATATATGAACAGCGCCCACGACGAGCTCTCCAAATTCTGGCCCGCCGACGTACACTTCGTCGGCAAGGAGATAGTGCGTTTTCATTCGATAATCTGGCCCGCCATGCTCATGAGCGTCGGTGAGCCTCTGCCGAAAAAGGTTTTCGGCCACGGCTGGCTGGTTATAGACGGCAAAAAGATGGGCAAATCCTTCGGCAACGTCGTTGACCCCTATGTTTTGGCGGAACGCTACGGTGTAGACGCGCTGCGTTATTTCCTGCTGCGCGAGTTCCCCTTCGGCTCTGATGGCAATTTCTCGAACGAGCTGCTCATTTCCCGCATTAACTCCGACCTTGCCAACGACATCGGCAACCTCGTTTCACGCTCTGCGGCGATGGTCGAGAAGTATTTCGGCGGCGTCCTCCCGGCTGAAAGAGCCAAAAACGACGCAGAGGACGCGGAGCTCGTCTCCATGCTCAGGGCGCTGCGCGGCGAATACGAGGCGCACATGGAACAATATGCTTTCCAGTCCGCGCTCATGGACGTTTTCAAGGTTATCTCCCGCGCCAACAAGTATATCGACGAAACCGCCCCGTGGATTCTCGCTAAGGATGAGGCGAACATGCCGCGTCTTGCCGAGGTTCTTTATAATCTTATAGAGACCGTCCGTATCTGCTCTTCCCTGCTCGTTCCCTTCATGCCGGAAAGCGCGGAAAAATTCCGCAGGCAGATATGCGCCGGGGAAAAGGATTTCACATGGGACGCTGCCGCCGAATACGGCAAGTTTGCGCCCGAGGCAAAAATCACAAAGGGCGAGAATGTATTCCCGCGCCTTGACCTCAAGAAAGAGCTTGCCGAGCTTGAAGCCGTATCCAAGCCCGCCGAAAAAGCGGAAGCCAAGTCCAAAACTGCTGATGAGCCTGTCGGTCTTATCAGCATAGACGATTTCAGAAAGGTAGACCTGCGCGTAGCAAAGGTCGTTGCCTGTGAAAGCGTTCCCAAGGCGGACAAGCTGCTCTGCCTTAAGCTCGAGGTCGCCGGAGAGGAGCGCACAGTCGTTTCCGGCATAGCCAAGTGGTATAAGCCCGATGACCTTATCGGCAAAAAGGTCGCTCTTGTATATAATCTCCAGCCCGCGAAGCTCAGAGGCGTCGAAAGCTGCGGCATGATTCTCGCGGCGAGCGTCGGCGACGCGGCAAGAGTCATCTTCTTTGACGACGACGTTCCCACCGGCAGCAAGATAAGCTGAGCTGCCTTGCCATAAATATATAAAAACCCGAACGGCCAATCGTCGGTCGTTCGGGTTTTGTTATATGCAATATATCCTATGTGACGAAAACGTTTACTTGAGCGAAATGCGGGCGTAATCAAGCAGCATACGAACCGCATCGTCTATCTGGATGCGCGAGGTATTGATGCAGACGTCATAGTTATCCATGTTCTTCCATGCGTCGCCGGTATAGAACTTGTAGTAACTTGCCCTGCCCTTGTCTATCTTGGTGAGCTCGGACTCAACTGTTTTTTCATCAAAACCGTATTCCTCAACGCAGCGGCGGATGCGGTCCTTCTTATCAGCTCGGACGAATACGCGCATGACGTTATTATAGTCAGCAAGGACATAATTCGCACAGCGGCCGACTATAATGCAGTTTTCCTTTTCGACGAGTTCTCTTATAACCTCGGACTGAGCGATATAAGCCCTGTCATTGACGGGAACGGTATACTGAAGGTTGATCCCCGAGGAAACATACGCGGAAGTAGCGATATTGAATAAGAAGCTGTTATTTGCCTTTTCTTCATTCTTCTCGATGAAATTCGGGCTAAGGCCGCTTTTATCCGCAGCCATCTGAATAATGGCGCGATCATAATAAGCAAATCCAAGCTCAATGGCGAGCTTCTGGGCGATAGTTCGCGCTCCGGTACCGAATTCTCTGCTTATTGTAATAACCTTATGCGACATAACAAATCCCTCCTGTTTACCATTTTCCCTATCTTATATAATCAAAATCTGCCTGTTCAATAGTATTATAAAACATAACAAAACATTTTGCAAGAAATTCTAAGAAAATGTCAAAAAACTTTGATTAATAATTGGCATAAGATAAATAATCAGCCAAATTATACATATTTCAGAATCTCAACAATGATTCTGCCCTTCCTGCTGACACCCGAAGAGCTTTGAAGGACGAATTTCCCCACACCTCTCACCGTGATGCCGCAGCCCTCCTCGAGCAGCTTATCCGGCTTTAAACACTCAAGACCGTTCATAAAAACTCGTCCGGATGCGATAAGTTCCGCAGCCTTTGTCCGGCTCGTACGGCAGCAGGAGGAAACGACGCTGTCAAGCCGCAGAGACGCGACCGTATCCTTTATCGTCTCCGTTTTCAGCTCCGGCGGCGCCGGCGCCTCGTCGAGAATGGTAAGCGTAAGAGTTTCCCTGCCCGCGCGGAAGAGATTATTCATGATAAAATCCTTCGAGCTTTCAAGGCAGACTAAGTCGCAGAAATTCTCATGGACTATAATATCGCCCAGGCACTCCCGGGTTATGCCGATATTCATGAGGCTCCCGAGAAGGTCCCTGTGTCCCACAGAGTTCTTATTATGAAACGCCGCGCGGATAAACGCTATTCCGTCGTCTTGCAGGGCAATCTCTGCGCTTGAATAATCCGGGTAGAAAATTATGATTTTCCGATCGGCTCCCTCATAGCCTCCCCACGAAACCCACGCCTCGGCCTTTTCTCCGCGTAGCGCAAGAGCGGCAAGAGCCTGTTCCCGTTCCGACAGAAACTTAGTCTCCGAGACGTAATTTTTCTTATAACAGGTCTCCTGCTTGTCAAAAATTCTGGCAAGCAGGAGAGCGTCTTCGTCACTGGAGGCGTATTTCTTTATTACGTCTCTTTTATCCATTTTCAGTTTTCGTCCTGCGGGAGGTTTATGACGGGATAAACACCGTCACCGCCCGTAACCTGAACGCCGGGAAGTTCGCCGTCCCACTGAGTTATCTTCGTATAGTCAATGAGCTCCTTGGTAAGGGACTCCGAAATAAGACTGTTTGCCTCAGCCTCGGCTTCCGCCTGAACCTTTACAGCATAGGCTTTTGCGTCCGCCTCAATTTTCGCCGTTTCGGAGGCTGCCTGCGCGTCTATGACCTTCTTCTTGGCTTCCGCTTCGGCGATGATTATCATAGACTCCTGCTCGGTCTGTGTGGTAAGCTTATTTTGCTGCGCGACCTGCTTTGCCTCAACAGCGTCGGTGAAAATATCCGTAAAGTCGATGTTCTCGATGTTTACATCGATTATCTTAATGCCGTATTTGCTCATGTCCTCATTCATGTAAGCCTCAACCTCTTCGGAAAGCTTCGTGCGCATTTCGATAAGGCCCTCCGCGCTGTAAACGGAGAAAACAAGTTTAACGTTCTCGAGGATACGCGGGTAAATGACAGTGTCGTAATAGTTTACGCCGACGGTCTGATAAAGGAACTGAGACTGATTCTTGTCAATCGTGAAGTTGACGGAGCCCGTCACGTTCGTCTGCTGGATGTCGGAGCTGAAGGCTTCGAGGGTGAATGTGTTTTTCTGAACGCGGTTATCTATTTTGATTACCTGCTGATAAGGAAGCTTGAAATTTACGCCCTCGGAAAGAATTTTGTTTTCCACCTTACCGAAGGTGACGAGAACGCCCGTGTGTCCGGCAGGTATCGTCGAGACGCAGCCTGCTATTATCAAAAACAGGGGCAAAATGGCAAGAATGCTTTTCTTGCCGGGCTTCCAGCGAATTTCGGAACGGATGGTCGAGTTTCCGAATTTATCCGTTCCCTCTCTGTGAACGGAGCTGAAGCCTGTAAGAATAAAAACGGCTATCGCAAGTATAACGGCCACGATTACCCAAAACATATTGTATTTTCCTTTCTGTTCCTGCTATATTACGCTTCGCAGCGGCTTATTTTGAACGCGTCGCCGCCCTCCGCGGTGAGGTGCAGCATTTTTATTTTGCCTGCGTCCATCGTATCGAAAAGCTGGACGAGACGCGTTACGAAAACAAATTTGCTGTCAATATCAGGCAATACGTCAAGAATACCCTTTATGCCCTCCGCACCCTCGGCATACGCCGTGGTCTGGAAAGTCTCGTTCAGCAGCACTAACGAGAATGGCCTGATATCGTCGAGTATCCGCGCCATATCCTGAACTTCGCCTTCAAAACGCCCGGCAACATCGCCGATGTTGAAATCCTTCTCTGATGAGGAAAACTGCGTAAACACGGCGCTGCGTATGCTTATTCCCGCGCCGGAGGCGCACACGGGAAGCCCCGCCTGCGCGAAAATCTGGGCCGTTCCGATGGCGCGAAGATACGCCGTCTTTCCGCAGCTATTATCGCCGCGAATGAGCATACCCTCGTCCGCAGCTTCAAGGCGAACGGGATTTTTCACGATATTGTCTCCCGCGACGCCCTCAAGTATAAGCTGCATATCATATATATCGTTTGCCTTGAAGGACTGCGCTTCCTTATTGAGGAGCTTGGGCATGCACATCGGAAGGCCGGAATCGGAGAGCCAGCGGCAGTATTTTAGCCCTGTATCGTAGAATGACAGCTCGCCGGATAGGCCCTGAAAGAACTCATAAATGCTTCCGGCTATGGCACTGAGTACGCCGTAAAGCTCATAAAGAGCCTCGTTCAGAACGTTGCTTGCTTCCTCGGCGTGATATTCGCCCATATCGAGCTCAGCTTCCTCGTCCTGATTCTGAGTTTTTCCGAGGTTGCCGAGGAAACGCCTGAAGCTTTTGCCGAGGGTCTTGCTTTCGTTCTCTATGGCTTCGGTTATGCTGGACGAAACTATCGTGAGCGCCTCGTCCGTCTCCGTTTTAACGCGAAACTCGTAAGCGTCGATGCTGTCGCGCTGGAACATGGAGGCTATGCTTGAAATCTCGTCGAGCGAAGCGTTTTCCGCCATATCCTCGCAGAATTTCTTTATTCCGAGAAGGCCCTCGGATTTTACGTCGTACTTTTCAATCGCATCATGGATAGAGCGGAAATATGAGACTGTGTTCTTGGCAAAGCCCGCCGTGACCTTTAATGACTCATAACTGCAATCGAGTATTCCGCGCATTGTGTTCGGCACGCCATAGACATAGATGCTCGAACGCATTTCATGCCAGTCGCTCTGCAGGGAATCGTAGCTTTTGAAGATGAGGCGAAGCTCCTCCAAAAGACGGGGCATAGCGATAAAATCCATGAGTATGCCCTGACGGTAATTGATTTCCTCAACGTCACTAAGCGGCCTTTTAAGAACCTCAATAAAATAATTGAAGCTTTCGGCGTTTCTTGCAAACTCCCAGACGGCCTTGTCTATGGAAAGATCGTACACGGTCTTCCCCATATCCTCTACGAGCGGGTCTGTATTATCGAGAAGCGTATCTCTATAATTCTTATAAAGAAGGCTGAATTTCATTTTGCCTCACCGCCCTTTCCGAAGCGCTCTTTAAGCGCCTCCGCCGTAAGCGCGTATTTTTTCAATACGTCTTGAGCAAAAGAGCCGGAGGCTCCGCGGCGGCGGGCAATTCTGTATGTGCGGCGGTTAGCGTCGTTCTCGTCGATTATAACGCTGAGGAACGGTATCTTCGTCTGCGCTATTCCGTGCTGGTGCGTGATGTATATGCCGAAGCTGCCGCTGTCATAAAGAGTGTTCGCGAGTTTCGCCGTAAGCTCGACGGCGGTTTCCTCGCTCGTCGTGGAATAGGTTTCATTCAGGAGCACAAGCGAGTCTCCGTTTTCCGCGGCGAGAATTTCAGAAACGCGGTTCTCCTCGTCGGCAAATCTGCCCTCGCCGTCAAAGCGTTCATCTCGCGGAAAATGTGTGAACACGCAGCGCAGCGGGTATATTTCCGCCTCGTCACATACGAGCGGGCATCCGTTCAGAAACATAATGAGCGTTATTCCAACGCTGCGGAGATATGTAGTTTTGCCGCCTCCGTTGGCGCCGGTGAGATAATAAAATGGTTCTTCTTCCGTAAATGAAATATCATTCGCAACAATATCCGTCACGTTTTTGGCAAGGAGCGAAATGTCTCTGGCATTCTTCACCCATACGCGTTTTGTCTGCGAAACGGCAGGAATGCATACCGGCATACCCGCCGCTTTTACCTTCTCTATGATATCGTAGACTTCAAGATAAAAATTCAGCTCCGAGCGATAAGCCGTTATGCTGTCGTCGTAAAATGATCTGAACTCATCATAAAAATCATGGAGGAGCTTGAAGATATCGGGATAGAGCACCGCGAGACCGTTTATCATCCTCGGCTTGAGCTTGATGGATACGTTTCTGCTCTCGCGCCCATCATCTATGCCGAGTTCGGAAGCACATTTACGCAGACGGGAAACGAGCGTTTCCTCGCTGTTAGTTCTGAGGCGCAGCTTTTCGCCATGAATAACAAGCTCATTCACACGAACCTTGTCCGTTTTCGGGAGGTTAAGGCTGGTGATATCGTCGATTTTTTTGCAGGTTTCCGACTCACACTCTTTTTTGAAAAAAACGCCAAAACGAGTGAGAAAGCCGGACTTGCCCGTGGTCTTTGCAGCGTCGCGGAAAAAGCGCATTTCCGCACTCATAAGGTTAAAGAATATGTAATTGCGCTCATTATCGCAGGCGGCACCGTCAAGCGCCTCGGAAAGCTTGCAGACTGCTGCGATATCTCTTGCAAGAAGCTTAAAGTGGGTGCGAAGCCCGGCGTTATCAAGCTCGCTGAAAAGCTGCTGTCTTACGGGGATATCCTCTGCCGGGCAAAGCCTAAGCATGGCTTTAACGGCGTCCTCCCCAAGGAGCAGATCCAGCTTCAAATCGTTAAACGCATCCTGCGACAAAACGGAACCGGAGGGAGCGCCGGAATAAAGCAAACTCGGAAATTTCATCTGTTATGCGTCCCTTCGATCAGTTAAGGAAGTCCTTGAGCTTCTTGGAACGGCTCGGGTGACGAAGCTTTCTAAGCGCCTTCGCCTCTATCTGGCGGATACGCTCACGGGTGACGTTGAATTCCTTGCCGACTTCTTCAAGGGTTCTCGTGCGCCCATCCTGAATACCGAAACGAAGGCGGAGAACCTTTTCTTCCCTCGGAGTGAGCGTACTGAGAACCTGCTCAAGCTGCTCTCTGAGGAAGGTAAAGGAGGCTGCCTCCGCGGGCTCTGAAGCGTCCTCATCGGGGATAAAGTCGCCAAGATGACTATCCTCCTCTTCGCCTATGGGTGTTTCGAGTGAAACGGGCTCCTGAGCGATTTTAAGGATATCGCGTATTTTCTCAACAGGCATGTTCATCTCCTCCGCAACCTCCTCCGGCGTGGGGTCGTGCCCCAGTTCCTGAAGCAGCTGACGGGAGACGCGGATGACCTTATTTATCGTCTCGACCATGTGTACGGGTATACGGATAGTACGCGCCTGGTCCGCTATCGAACGGGTTATCGCCTGTCTTATCCACCATGTCGCGTAGGTGGAGAACTTATAGCCCTTTGTATAATCGAATTTCTCAACGGCTTTGATAAGGCCGAGGTTGCCCTCCTGGATAAGGTCGAGGAAAAGCATACCGCGCCCGACATAGCGCTTCGCTATGCTGACGACAAGACGGAGGTTAGCTTCCGCCATCTTCTTTCCGGCAGCCTCACCGACCTTTATGCGCTTATCGAACTCGGCAAGCTCCTCTTCGGTGTAGGGCTCGGCGGTACCTGCCTGAACTGCGGCTTCATGCTCCTCCATTTCGGCGTGAGCGGCGTTGGCGTCGGACATCTTTATGGCGTAATCAATCTCCTCGTCGGAGGAAAGGAGGTTCACCTTGCCTATCTCCTTGAGGTACATGCGGACGGGATCGTCGATATTGAGGGTATCGGCAAAGGCGTCCGTCTGGGCAATTTCCTCGTCGCTGATATCCTCAAGCTCTTCAATTTCGTCAAGGTCGGCAGCCTCGGGCAGCATATCATCGGTAATCTGGATGCTGAAATCCTCATCAATAATCTCTATGCTTGCGCTGTCGAGCTTCTCGTAGAATTTTTCAATCTGTTCTGCGTCGAAATGCAATTCGTCAAACAGGCTCGTTACTTCCTTCAGATTGAGGGAACCGGCTTTTTTTCCTTTTTCAAGAAGCTCTAAGGCTTTTGCCGCCGCTGCCTGCTCCTTTTCGGCGGTTTCCTTATTGAGTTCTTCTGTTTTCGCTTTCTTATTCAACGTTCTTATCCTCCATACCCTTTGTCTTTTTATATTTTTCGGCAAGCGCGAGAAGATCCGTCGAGTCTTTCAGCTTTTCGGTTCTTATCACGCTGATATAGTCTTTTAAAGCTTCCCGCGAGCCGCTGACACTCTCGGGTTTTTCGTCAATTCTGACGAGCAGAGACATTTCGTCCTCCGTCAGGTATTCAGAGAAAAGCGAGATTTGCGGGGCTTTGCCCTCATTCAGCTTCGCTCTTATTATTGAATAGATTTTGCCTAATATCGGGGAAGAAAATTCGTCTGTATCTATATCACACGCTTCAATTATCTCAGGATCCCGTATAAGCAGCCGTATTACACCCTCCTCCGCCGCCGCTGAACGCACGTTATCATAGCGCAGCGCACGGGCCTTCGGCTGGAGTGCAGAAACCGGAGAAAGGGCCTCCTTCTCCATTTTTTTCCGCTGTTGACCTATTTTCCTTTTCCGCGTCCGGTCAATTTCAAGCTTCATCGCCTCGGCGCTTATTCCGACCGCCGCAGCGACGCGCCCGCCGTAAACCTCCCGCTCAACGGGGCTGCCGAGCGTCGCGATCAGCTCGCCGGCGGCTTTAAGGTATTCCACGCGCCCCTCGTCTGAGCTTATGTCGAATTTGCCCTGTAAATTAACGAGCGCGTATTCGACTCGATCGTCGCTGCCCGAAATGAGCTTTTCAAAGGCGTCTGCACCAAACTGCTTTATGTAATCATCCGCGTCTATTTTAATCTTTTTCCCATCCTCTATTTTATCGGGGAGGCGGATTACCTTTACTTTAAATTCAGAGTTTTTCAGGATTTCAATGGCTCTGTCGGTGGCCTTTATCCCCGCAGGGTCGTTATCGTAGCAAATATCTATTTCGCTCGTATACCGCGAAAGCAGCCGTGTCTGTTCAACGGTGAGAGATGTCCCCATAGAGGCGACGGCATTATCAAAGCCCGCCTGATGCAGCATTACTACGTCTATATTGCCCTCGCAGAGAATTATGCTGCTTCGTTTGGTGTTTTTAGCAAGGTTAATGCCGAAAAGCGTCCTTCGCTTGCTGAAAACGGGTGTCTCCGGCGAGTTAAGGTACTTCGGCTCAGCGTCGCTGAGAGTTCTCCCGCTGAAACCGAGGACTTCGCCCCTTACGTCAATCACGGGGAACATGAGCCGGTCCCGGAATTTATCGTAAACAGAACCCTTGTTGTTTTTCACGGCAAGCCCGGCCTCAACGAGCTCATAATCCGTATATCCAAGCTTTTTCATCGCTCTCGTGAGCCGGTCCCATTCATTGGGTACGCAACCGACGCCGAAGCGTGTAGCCGTCTTATGAGATATTTTGCGTTTTTCGAGATATGTCCGCGCGACGGCGCCCTCGTTTTCACCGAGAAGCGAATAATAAAAACGCGCAGCGTCTTTGTTTAGGCTCAGAAGCCTCTTTCGGAGGTTCGGCAGGCGGTTGTCTCCATCGTCCTCCGGGACGGTCATTCCCGCTTTATTTGCGAGAAAATGAATGGCGTCGGGGTAACTTAGGTTCTCGACCTCCATTATGAAATTAACGACGCTGCCACCCTTGCCGCAGCCGAAGCATTTATATATCTGCTTGTCCTGGTTAACGGAAAATGACGGCGTCTTTTCGTTATGGAAAGGGCACAGGCCGAAATAGTTGCTTCCTCTTTTCGTAAGCCTTACATAGCCGGAAACAACGTCGTATATATCGCTGCGCTCCATAAGCTCTTCCAAAAAGCGCTCCGGAAAAGGCATATATAACCTCCAGTCAGCTTAAATAATTATTAAGCCGCTATAAACAAATCACTTTTCCCGCAGCGTCCAAGCGCCGGGGATGAAAATATCGTTAAACAAACGAACAATATAGGTGTCCGTCATGCCCGCGATATAATCGCAGACAACTCGCTCCGGCGCGTCCCGCTCAAGCAGAAGGCGGTAATCCTCCGGCAAAAGGACAGTATTTCTTAGGAAATGATTATAAAGCGCGGAGAGGATGCCCTCCACCTTGCTTTCCTCCCCCTTTGCCTCGGGGTTTTTGTATACGCGTTCAAACATAAAGTCGCGAAAAGACTCCATCACGAAATACATCGTAGGGCTCATTCTTATTTCTCCGCCCTCCGCGCTTTCGGTTATAACGTCGCGTATTACCGCGTCTATCCTTTCGCCGTATTTATCGCCAGTAACGGCGGTAATTTCGTCCGGGATATCGTCCTCATTCAAAATACCGGCGCGGACAGCGTCGTCCACGTCATGGTTTATATAGGCAATCCTGTCCGATATTCTGACAACACAGCCCTCAAGCGTCGCGGGCATTTCGTCTCCGGTATGGCAGACGATGCCGTTTCTCACCTCTCGGCAAAGGTTCAGTCCCCTTCCGTCACGCTCCAGAACGTCCACCACGCGAAGGCTCTGCTCATTGTGGGAAAAACCGAGCGGGCAGATATTGGCAAGGGCGCGTTCGCCCGCATGTCCGAAGGGCGTATGCCCCAGATCATGCCCGAAGGCAATGGCCTCGGTGAGATCCTCGTTCAAAGAAAGGGCGCGCGAAATCGTCCTGGCAATTCGGGAGACTTCGATAGTATGCGTCATTCTCGTGCGGTAATGATCCCCTTCCGGGCGGAGGAACACCTGAGTTTTGTGCTTGAGCCTGCGGAAGGATTTTGAGTGTACTATCCTGTCAACGTCGCGCTGGAAGCAGGTGCGGATATCACATGCTTCTTCCTCGCGAAGCCGGTCCCCCGCGCCGCAGGAAAACGCCGCGCGCGGAGATAATGTTATTTTTTCTGTTTCTTCCCTTTTCTCCCTGATGGTCAAAATGAACTCCTCCACAGAATTCTTTCGTCATTTTCGCCGTCTAATTTATATATACGGCAAAATTTTTGATAATCCTTTTTTGATTTTAATTTTTTTCACAAAAATCCTTCAATCATTGGACAAAGCAAGCATAACATGGTATAATTCTTATTCTAAGGCAGATAGAAAAAACGGTCCGGCTTTAGGCATGCCTGAGCCGCGCATAAGGAGGATATGATTCAATGAAAAAAGTTGCCGTAATAATGGGTTCCGACAGCGACCTTCCGTCGGTAAAGGGAGCGATATCCCGCCTCATAAAATTCGGCGTTCCGTATGAGGTCCATGTGTTTTCCGCGCACAGGACTCCTGCCGCCGCGGAAAAGTTTGCTTCCTCCGCGGCTGATAACGGATTCGGCGTTATTATTGCCGCCGCCGGGAAAGCGGCGCACCTTGCCGGCGTTCTCGCCGCATATACGGTTCTGCCCGTTATCGGCCTTCCGATAAAATCCTCCTTCATGGACGGGCTTGACAGCCTCCTTTCCATGGTTCAGATGCCTACGGGCATCCCCGTCGCGACAGTCGGCGTCGGCGCGGCGGATAACGCGGGCATTTTAGCCGTCCAGCTCCTCGCACTTGAGGATGACGGGCTGCGCGAAAAATTATACGCTTTCAAACGGCAGATGGCCGATGAAGTTTTGGAAAAAGACAGGAAAATGCAATTGGAGGTATTTGAGTGATGGAAAAGCTCGAGCAGATTTATGAAGGTAAGGCAAAAAAGGTTTTCAAAACCGACGACCCGGAGCTCTTTATAGTCGACTATAAAGACGACGCAACCGCTTTTAATGGCCTTAAAAAGGGCACGATTGAGGGCAAGGGCTCCATTAACAACCGCATGACCAATATGCTCATGCAGCTTCTTGAGGATAAGGGCATCCCCACGCACTTTGTCAAGCAGCTCAGCGACCGCGAGACCCTTGTAAAAAAGGTAGAGATAGTTAAGCTTGAGGTCATTATCCGCAATATCGCCGCAGGCTCCTTCTCCAAGCGTTACGGCATCGAGGAAGGCCGCCCCCTGCTCTGCACCGTCCTTGAGTTTTCTTATAAGGACGACGCGCTCGGCGACCCGCTCATCAACGATTACCATGCTCTTGCCATCGGCCTTTGCACGAAGGAAGAGCTTGAGCGCATCAAAGAGCTCGCGTTCAAGATAAATGATATTCTCAAAGAGTTCTTCCTCTCGGTCGGAGTCACGCTCGTAGACTTCAAGCTTGAATTCGGCAAGCTCAGCGACGGAACCATCGTCCTGGCCGACGAGATTTCCCCCGACACCTGCCGTTTCTGGGACACCAAGACCGGCGAAAAGCTGGATAAGGACCGCTTCCGCAGAGACCTCGGCGACCCTGAGGGCGCATACCGTGAAATGATGCGCCGTCTCAATGAAAAATTCTGAGCGCCCGCGTTCATTTCATTAATCATTTTATTATTAACGGAGGCTCTTCGGGATGTTTGATTCTATACATGAGGAATGCGGCGTATTCGGCGTTTACGACGCTTCCGGCGAAAGCGACGTTGTCCGCAGCACCTACTATGCACTCTACGCCTTGCAGCACCGCGGCCAGGAAAGCTGCGGAATAGCCGTTAACGACGACGGCGTTATAACTCTGCACAAGGACCTCGGCCTCGTTCCGGAGGTTTTCAATCACAAGGTTCTCGATTCCCTCGGCGGCGGAACGATGGCGCTCGGCCATGTCAGGTATTCCACCACGGGAACAACGCTTGCCGTCAATTCTCAGCCGCTGCTTGTCCACCACGTAAAGGGCTCGATGGCGCTTGCCCATAACGGCAACCTCACCAATTCCGCAGAGCTCAGGGAAATGCTGGAGCTTGACGGTGCCATTTTCCACACCTCCAACGATACGGAGGTCATTTCCTACATGATTACCCGCGCAAGGCTGAAGGAGGCCTCCATAGAAAAGGCCGTTGAGAGCGCGATGAAGCAGCTCAAAGGCGCTTATTCCATGGTTATCATGTCGCCGCAGAAGCTCATCGCCGCGCGCGACCCCCACGGCTTCCGTCCGCTCTGCATGGGCAAACGCGGCGACGCCGTGATTTTCGCATCCGAGACCTGCGCGCTCGCCGCTATAGGCGCGGAATTTGTCCGCGATATTGAGCCGGGCGAGATAGTTGTCGTTGGGCCGGAGGGCATAAACAGCATAAAAACTCATTGCGGCGGAAAATGCAATCTCTGCGTTTTCGAGTTCGTTTACTTTGCGCG
>JAEEUX010000253.1 GCA_016290695.1 Oscillospiraceae bacterium | reverse complement strand
GCTCGGCGCTCAGGTCCGGCGGCTTCGACGCGCGGGAGATAAAGTCCCTCGCGGCCTCGGCCGGGCGCGAAGCGCTGCTTCGCGGCTCGGAGGAGCTCTCGGCGGCGCTGCGCGAGCTTGAGCGCGCGCCGGACAGAAGGCTGGAGGCCGAGCTCTGCCTGCTGCGGCTGGCCGACTGGCGCGACGAGCCAGGCTTCGTCCCCGCCCCTCGCGCGGAAGCGCCCGCTCCGGCGCCCGCACCCGCTCCGGCCCCCAAGCCGGAACCGAAACCCGAACCCAAGCCCGAACCGAAGCCGGAGCCCAGGCCCGAACCGAAGCCCGAGCCCGTTCCCGCTCCCGCTCCAAAGCCTGCTCCAGAAGCGAAGCCCGCTCCCGCTCCAAAGCCCGCTCCAGAAGCGAAGCCCGCTCCCGCGGGCGGTGCGAGCTGGCAGGACGTCCTTGCGGCCGTGAAGAGCAAGGTCTCCCCCGGCGATTTCTCGCTGCTGAGCGACGCGCGGAGCGTCAAGGCGACGGTCTCCGGATCGGCTCTCGACATCCGCACGACGAACGTATTCACGTCCATGATACTCCAGGACGCCGCCCTCATGGGCCATATCAAGGCGGCCTTCGGCGCGCTCGCGGGCGGGCCCGTGACCGTGACGGTCGGCGAAGGGAGCGAAGCCCCCGCGCCCGACGCGGCGGACAAGCTCGCGCGGCTCATGGAGCTCGGCGATGATATGATAACGATAAAATGATTTTGAGGTGATAATATGGCAAAGAGCGGATTTCGCGGCGGCCCGATGGGCGGCGGCATGAACATGAACATGGTGCGCCAGGCGCAGAAGATGCAGCAGGATATGCTCAAGATGCAGCAGGAGCTCGAGGCGGCCGAATATGAGGCGACCTCCGGCGGCGGCATGGTCACGGCGAAGGTCTCCGGCAAGCACGAGGTCGTGTCCCTGACGATAGACCCCGAGGCGGTCGATCCCGAGGACGTCGAAATGCTACAGGACGTCATCATTGCGGCTGTCAACGAGGCCATGCGCAAGGCCGACGCCGCGCAGGCCGAGCAGATGAACCGCCTGACCGGCGGGCTCAATCTCGGCTTCTGAGAATAAGGCAAAGCAGGTGCATACAGCGCATATTAAGAGCAAGCGCCCTTCCGGATCTTGAACAGGTCCAGTAAAAACGGACAATAGACAAAGCACCCCCTGATGTAGGAAAATAGAACTACATCAGGGGGTGTTGTTATGGCGAAACGAAAATACACGCATGTCCAGGAACTTTTACCGAGCATTAAAGCAATGGCAGAGGAAGGGAAGACACAGCGAGAGATAGCAGAGTATTACGGTTTTAAGGATAAGTACGTGGTAAAATGGCTCTTGTATAGAGAAAGGAATAAGCAGATACAAGGCGTACCAAAACAGCGGGGACGGAAACCGGCAAAAACACTTCAGGAGTATAAGTACGAAAACCAACGGCTCAAGATGGAGAATGAATTGCTGCGGGATTTTCTGCAATCCAAAGAAAGGAAGTGAGGCCGAAGGTAAAGTATGCTGTGATTCATCGCCATCGAGAGCAATACTCGGTGTCCATCATGTGTAAGTTTTTCGGTGTATCCCGAAGCGGATACTATGCCTTCATTCATCGTTTGGATAGGCCTGACAGGGATGCAGACTTAGCAGAAGCGATACGCCGAAAGCAGCAGGAATGCAGGAGTACTTACGGATACCGAAGAATGCAGCTTGCGTTAGCGGCCAACGGAATCTACCGAAATCCAAAGACTGTGCTGAGAGTAATGAAGAAATACGATCTGCTGTCTGAGATCCGGCGGCGCAGAAAATGGATCAATATGGGGCAGCAGGTACATCGCTATGAAAACCTTCTCAACAGGCAGTTTCAAAGCGACAGACCGAACCATAAATGGGTAACGGATATTTCATATATCCACACGAAGCAAGGCATACTCTTTCTATCCATGATCCGCGACCTGTACGACAACAGCATCGTTGCTTACAAAACCGGAACAGAGCAAACGATCAATCTTGTATTGGACACGATCCGTCTTGCCATGCGCAAAGAGAAAAAGAAGGTCGCTGCAGAGCTGCAACTCCACAGCGACCAAGGCTTTCAATACACTTCCCAAGCATATTTTAAGCTAACACAAAAATACGGCATAACACCGTCTATGTCAAGACGGGGAAACTGCTATGACAACGCAATGGCAGAAAACTTTTTCTCGATCCTGAAATCCGAATGCATTTACAGACACAAACCGTCCTCTTTCAGAGAAGCAAATGAAATGATTGATCGTTACATTCATTTTTACAACCATGAACGTATCCAGTTAAAAACTGGAGTGGCGCCGCTCACGCTGCGCCACTCCGCTTAAAACTTATTTCTTCCTACCAGGGGTGCTTTTTGTGCTGTTCGTATAATCTGGGGCAGTACATAATGCTTGCAGGGCGTTTCTACATAATACTTACTTATTAAGATTATTACTGAGCCAATCGGTCATTTGAGCATCGATCTGATAGTATGACAGCGTACCGTCTCCGTATATCCACCCAAAGGACGGATGGACTTTGATATAAAACCGCAGGCCATCTTTTGTTTCGATCCTTATGACCCTCAGGTCATTCGCAAATTCGGTATGAGCTTTGACCTGCCGATCTTCCGGAATACCGTCAAAGACGATTTTCTGAAAATCATTATTCCCATAGCTTGTCAGCGAGATGCTGAGAGCATAGAAAGCTGCTATTTCACTTTTTCCCGTGACTGCATTTCCAACGGCTTTACCCCTGTTCCAATCAACCTCCGTAATTGAAACGATATCATCAGGGCTTTCAATTCCGTAAAATCCGTACAACGTTTCCATTCCGGTACTGGAATTGTCGTCAAGCAAGAGAATGTTGCAAAATAGCGCAGCTAAGTATTTGTTTCGATCTCTAATGATATAAACGCCTCTGCACGAAGCGGGAGTATATTCTAACAATTCGATATCCGTCTCTGTTGCAGATTCTTTATACCCGGCGTCGCCGTTCGGTTCAAGATAAGAGAGATGTTCCCCAGCCATATTCTCAGTAATGACTGATGGAAGACCGTAACGTTCAAGCGCCTCCGGGATATCCGTTGCCTCATAAAAGGCTCCGTTGAACTCAAGAGAAGCGATCTCCTGCGCGAGAGAATCTGGACCGTCATGTGTCTGAAAAGGAGCTCCGCCCTTATTATGAAACATATCTATAAGACGAGGAACGGCGATCCCGACGGCTAAGCATAAGCACGCGGCAGCGGCGACCCATATAACCCAAACGGGCTTTTTGGACTTTTGTTTTGCCGGTGCAGCTTCTTCAATGTATTGTTCATCCACACGCTCAAGCGCATTCAAAATGCGTTTTTCTTTCATAGCTCAATACCTTCTTTCTCAAGCAGCAGCTTTAATTCATTTCTGGAACGAAGCAAAGACATTTTCACCTTGCTTTCTGAGACCGAAAAATCTGTTGCAATTTCTGTGATAGAGCTAAGATACCAATACCGTCGCATAAAGATTCTTCTTTTTTCCTCATTCAGAGAT
>JAEEUX010000021.1 GCA_016290695.1 Oscillospiraceae bacterium | reverse complement strand
AGAATAATTTGAATTAAGACAAAGACTTCCGGTTGCTTGAAAGAGCCTCCGGAAGTCTTTTTGTGTGGCTTTTTTTGCTCCCCTCTCAGGGAAGCTGCTGAACAGGCGTTCCGCTCGCCCGATGCCGCTTTCCATCCTGTGCGCTTCGCTTCACCGAAGCGCTGGTAATGGACTATTTCGCGCTCGCGCAGGAAGCGGATGACGTTGTTTACGTCGGGGTCGTCGGAGAGACGGAGAATGTTGTCATAGGTCACGCGCGCCTTCTGTTCGGCCGCCATGTCCTCGGTAAGGTCGGCTATCATGTCGCCCTTCACCTGCATGGATGCGGCCGACCACGGGAAGCCGGAAGCCGCCGTGGGGTAAACGCCCGCCGTGTGGTCGACGAAATAGCTGTCGAAGCCCGCCGTCTTTATCTGCTCGTCGCTGAGGTTGCGTGTGAGCTGGTGGACTATCGCGCCTATCATTTCGAGGTGCCCCAGCTCCTCCGTGCCGATGTCGGTGAGAAGGCCGCGCAGCTCGGGGTAGGGCATGGAGTAGCGCTGGCTGAGATAACGCAGGGAAGCGCCGAGCTCACCGTCGGGACCACCGTATTGGGATATTATCACCGAAGCAAGCTTGGGGTTGGTTCTGTCTATCTTCACGGGGTACTGAAGCTTTTTTTCATATACAAACATGCCTCACGCCTCCTTTACATATTCCCAGAGCCAGGGAGATTCGAGCCAGTTGTAGCTCCTTTCGGATACCTGCGTCTGCTCGAGGGGGCCGTAAAGCTCGACGTATTTTTCTTTTGCATCCTTGCACATGGCCTCAAAATTCCTGTATAATTTCAAGGCCTCGGTGTCGCAGGGGTGAGTGTCGAGATAAAGGCCGAGCTCTGCGATGACAAAATCGAGGCTCATCAGCTCGCCGAGAGGCGTGTCCGGCGCGCCTATCCTGTTGGCGATGTTTTTAAGCGGCAAATCGAGGCCGGGAAAGAGCGTGCCCCTTGCCAGAGCGTCCGATTTTCCGTATTGCGGAGCGGCGCTCGTCTGCGCCGGAGTGTATGAGATCGCGAGCGGCGCGCAGGAGGGGAGCGGTCCGTTTTTATAGTCGCAGCCGCCGCCGTTGTTTGCACACATTTTTAAACCATCCTTTCACATACCCGAAGTACCAGGAAAGACCGTGATATCGGTGTTTTTCAGGCTTTGGGCATGAGCCCGAGCCCATTACATCGTATTCCCGTTCGTTATGAAACGTGAAAAATCATTGACAAAAGAACACTTCTCGGGTATTATATAGACAAGATATGAAAATGTGCTACTGTGCCTTGAACTCACAGTGCAAAAAAGGCATGCAAACCGAACTTTTTATGAAGATTCTGGTGCGCCTGCCTGCATTTTCCAACTAATTTTTCGTAAGGGGAATGGTCAGGTGGATATTAAAGAAGAACTTAAAGTAGTCGGAGAACTCGACGGAGTTTATTTCAACAGCTTCAGTTTCGGCAAGGCCCCTAAGTACAATACCCCGATAACTCCGAAGGAGAATTTTCTCCGTTTCATGAAGGGCAAAGACTATATGTGGACGCCCTGCAGCGCCGATTTCGTTACGATTATGCCTTCGATCCTGCCCGATAATGTTTCGAGAGCTTTCGTTTACGACACGCAGGCGTTTGATATCCTTCCCACCGCGAAGGATATGTTCGGCGTAGAGTGGGAATACGTTGCCTCCGCAGGCGGAGCTATGGTAAGGCCGGGCAATCCCGTCCTCGTGCCCGATATCTGCGAGTGGGAAAAATATGTTAAGTTCCCCGACATCAGCTCCTACGATTGGGAAGGCGCGAAAGAGCGCTTCAAAAACGTAGTCAATGATGACAGAGTCGTCGTCTCGTGGGTGTTCAACGGTCTTTTCGAGCGTCTTATTTCCTTCATGGAGTTTGAAAACGCCGCCCTCGCCCTTATCGACGAGGATGAGCAGGAATATGTCCATTCGCTTTTCAGCAGGCTCTGCGATATGTACGACGAGCTGTTCGATAAGCTCCATACATATCTGAATGTCGATATAGTCTATTTCCATGACGACTGGGGTTCTCAGAGAGCGCCCTTCTTCTCGAAGGCGGTCGCGGACGAAATGCTCGTCCCGTACCTCAAGAGAGTCTGCGATTCCCTCCATAAGAGAGGCATGTTCATCGACTTCCATTCCTGCGGCCAGGTCGAGATACTTGTCCCGGCGATGATAGAAGCCGGCGTAGATATCTGGTCCGGCCAGCCGATGAACGACAGAAAGCGCATCATGACAAATTACGGCGACGATATCAAGCTCAATCTTGCGCCTGATATGTCGTATGCCATGCCGAGCAGCCAGGAAGAGGCTGCGGAGTTTGCAAGGAAGGCCGAGGAATCCATCAAGACCTTCATAAACGACTATAAGCCCTATATGAAGAGTATGGTCGTTTCCGCAATGAGCGCGGGCAACCCCAAGCTTTACGAATTGGTCTATGCCGCCACACGCGAGGCATATTCTAAGTAAAATTATCGTGTAATTCACGATGAAAATTCCATAATATTTTAAAGAGGGTAGAAGAAAATGATTATTATTGGTGAAAAGATCAATGGCTCCATCCCTTCCGTCGGCGACGCCATTGCCAGAAGAGACGAAGCTTTCCTTCGTGATCTTGCTGTCCGTCAGGCTGAAGCAGGTTCTACTTACATCGACGTTTGCGCGTCTGTCGAGCCTGAGTTCGAGTATGACACTCTTTCCTGGATGCTCAACCTCGTTCAGGATGCCGTTGACACTCCTCTGAGCGTCGACAGCCCCGATGCTCACTGCATCGTTAAGTGCCTTCCTCTCTGCAAGAAGGTCGGCCTCGTAAACTCCGTCTCCATGGAAGGCGACAAGGTTGACACCGTTTTCCCCGTCATTGCCGACACCAAGTGGGAGTGCGTCGCTCTTCTCTGCGACGATACCGGTATCCCCAAGACCGCTGCTGACAGACTCAGAGTTTTCGACAACCTCATGAAGAAGGCCGAGGAGTATCACATCGATCCCAGCCGTCTCCACATCGATCCCCTGGTAGAGATGCTCTGCACCTCTGAGGACGGTATCTCCATGGTCGTCGAGGTTATCACCGAGATCAAGAAGCGTTATCCCACCATCCACATCACCGGCGCGGTCAGCAACATCTCCTTCAACCTCCCCGCCCGTAAGCTCGTCAACATGGGCTTTGTCGTTCTTGCTATGAACGTCGGCCTCGACAGCGCTATCTTCGATCCCCTCGATAAGCAGCTCCTCGGCATCATCTATGCTACCGAAGCTCTTCTCGGCATGGACGATTTCTGCATGGAGTACATCACCGCGTTCAGAGAGGATCGCATCGCCGCCACCAACAAGAAAAAGGCCTAAGTTATCTGCATAAGATGGCTTTTGCTGTGTGAGGCGGCAGAATGTTCCGCTCCGCCTCACGCATTATAATCCCCGTTAAACCCGTTTTTCCAAATTTATCTTATTTTATACAAACAGGAGGAAATTATTATGTCCAAAGTACAAGAAGTCGCAGCCGCCGTTGAAAACGGTAAGGTTAAGATCGTAGCCGGTCTCGTTCAGGAGGCTCTCGATGAGGGCGTTTCCGCAGACGAGATCCTCAACGTCGGCATGATCGGCGCCATGGGCGTCGTCGGCGAGAAGTTCAAGAACAACGAGATTTTCGTTCCCGAAATGCTCATCGCTGCCCGCGCTATGAAGAAGGGTATCGAAGTTCTTACTCCCGCTCTTAAGGCTGCCGGTTCTGAGCCCATTGGTAAGCTCATCCTCGGCACCGTCGCAGGCGACCTCCATGATATCGGCAAGAACCTCGTTGGCATGATGATCGAAGGTGCTGGCTTCGACGTTATCGACCTCGGCGTTGACGTTCCTGCTGAGAAGTTCATCGAGTGCATGAAGGCTAACCCGGACTGCAAGATCGTTGCTCTCTCCGCCCTTCTTACCACCACCATGCCTGCTATCAAGAACACTATCGACGCTATCGTAGCTTCCGGCCTCAGAGACACCGTTAAGATCATGATCGGCGGCGCTCCTGTTACCCAGGCTTTTGCTGACGAAGTCGGCGCTGACGGTTATTCCGAGGACGCTGCTTCCGCTGCTGAGCTCGCTAAGAAGCTTCTTGCTGAGACGAAGTAATTTAGCCCTAAGCGAATATACGCATCACAAACGGCTGCCGCTGTCCCGCGGCAGCCGTTTTTTTATTTGCAAATTCGGAGAAAATATGTATAATACATTGTATATAATACGTCGTAAACACCGGCTTTATTCACGGCACGCATTCAAGCGGCGCAGAGGAGAATCGACGCGAAAACGCAAACCAAAAGGGAGGGCGGAAATTGAATAACAATAATCTTTCCGCCTGCTCCCTTTGCCCGCGTAAATGCGGCGCGGACAGGCTGCACGGCAAAACGGGCGTTTGCGGCGTCCCGGCCGCGCCGGTAATAGCGCGCGCCGCCGCGCATTATTGGGAGGAACCCTGCATAAGTGGAGAAAAGGGCTCCGGCGCGGTGTTCTTTTCCGGATGCTCGCTCAAATGCGTGTTCTGCCAGAATTACGAAATAAGCACAGAGCTCAAGGGCGTGGAGCTGGATGTTCCGCGCCTGCGGCAGATATTCCGCCGCCTTGAGGACGAGGGCGTCCACAACATAAACCTTGTAAACCCAACCCACTATGCCGCTGCAATTGCCGAGGCGCTCGAAACGCCGCCGGGCATCCCGGTCGTCTATAACTGCGGCGGCTACGAAGACCCCGAAACCCTGAAAATGCTCGAGGGCAAAATCCAGATCTATCTGCCCGACATGAAATACCGCGACGCGGCAGCCGCGGCGAAGTATTCCGCCGCGCCGGACTACCCCGAACGCGCCGCAGCAGCGATAACAGAGATGTTCCGCCAGACGGGCCCCTTCGTCATTGAGGACGGAATCATGCAAAGCGGCGTTCTCATCCGGCACCTCATCCTCCCCGGCCTTCTAGAAAACTCCAAGGCGGTGATAGACTGGGTCGCGGAGAATTTTAAGCCTGATGAAGTCCTTTTCAGCCTCATGAGCCAGTATACGCCGCATGGCAGGGCACAGGATTACCCGGAGATAAACCGCCGCGTCACCCAGGCGGAGTACGACGAAATAATGACGTACATGGAGGAATCCGACATAGAAAACGGCTTCTTTCAGGAACTGAGCTCCGCCGGGGAAGAGTATATACCTGACTTTGACTTTACGGGGATTGATTTCTGATGACCTTTGACGAGCTGCGCGAAAAAGCGCTATCGCTTCCGCTTCTTCCGGGCGTGTATATAATGATGGATAAAAGCGGAACGGTTATTTACGTCGGCAAGGCGAAAAAACTGAAAAACCGCGTTTCGAGCTATTTCCGTGAGACGGGTCACAACGTAAAAACGGCGGCGATGGTTTCGCATATCGACCATTTTGACGTTATCATCGTAAACTCCGAGTTCGAGGCTCTCGTTACGGAAAACCAGCTCATCAAGCACCATAAGCCGAAGTACAATATCCTTCTGAAGGACGATAAGGGATACCCCTATATCAGAACGAATCTGAGCGTTCCGTACCCGCGTTTTAACGTCGTGGGCAAGGTGAAAAACGACGGGGCGCGTTATCTCGGCCCTTTTGCCAGCCGCAGCGCGCTTTTTGAGGCTATTGACGCCGTGAGTAAGGCTCTCAGGCTGCCCACCTGCGGGAAAAGACTGCCCGCCGAGAAGGGCGCGCGGCCCTGTCTCAATTTCCACATGGGCCTTTGCGCCGGTTACTGCACGGGAAAGCCCGGCCCGGATGAATACCGGGAAGCCTTCGACGAGGCGATAACCATATTCGAGGGCAAGACGAACGAACTCTGCCAGAAGCTTGAGACGGAGATGAACGAAGCGGCGGAGGAACTGAAATTCGAGATAGCCGCCGAACGCCGCGATAAGCTCCGCGCAATATCGCGCATTTCGGCAAAGCAGCTTGTCCAGAACGGCGCGAATGCCGATACGGACGTTATAGGTTTTTACCGTGGAAGCGTTAAGAGTGCCTTCGTAGTCCTGCATTTTATTCAGGGCAAACTGCTCGACAAAGAGTATGAGGTTTTTGAACTCCCGATAGAGGACGACGAGGAAGCCCTTTCGGTGCTCCTTCGCCAGTATTATCTCCTGCGCGGCGTCTGCCCGAAGTATATTTACCTCCCATTTGATATCGCGGATATGGAAGCTATGCAGCAGTTCCTTACCCAAACCGTGGGCAAGACGGAGCTGAGCGTGCCGCGCAGGGGAGAAAAGCAGAAAATGGTCGCAACGGCCGTGCTCAACGCCCGGGAGGAGAGCGAGCGAGTGACCGAGAAGGAGGAACGCATCGCCAAGAGCCTCGAATGGCTGCAAAACGCCATGGGCCTGCCCGCGCCGCCAAAGAGGATAGAGGCTTACGATATATCCAACACTGCGGGCGCCGACATGGTCGGCTCGATGACGGTTTTTGAAAATGCGCGCCCCTTAAAGCGCGATTACCGCCGATTCAAGATAAAAACCCTCACCGGGCAGGACGATTACCATTCCATGCAGGAGGTGCTGACGCGCCGCTTCACGCATTACCTTGAGGGGGACGAGCGCTTTTCCAGGCTCCCTGACCTCCTTCTTGTGGACGGCGGCAGTGTACACGCGGATATGGCGGAGAAAACGCTCGCCTCGCTCGGAGTTTCCGTTCCCATTTTCGGCATGGTGAAGGACGACAGGCACAGGACGCGCGCGCTCACGGCTTCCGACGGGCGCGAGATAGGCATATCCGGCAATACGGCGGTGTTTTCTCTCATCGGCAGAATTCAGGAGGAAACGCACCGCTTTGCGATAGAATACCACCATAAGCTGCATTCGAAAAACTCCATCGGTTCGAGCCTTGACGCCATCCCCGGCGTCGGCACGGAGCGCAGGAACAGCCTTCTCAAAAAATTCGGCAGCATAAAGGCAATAAAAAACGCGACGGAGGCCGAACTCTGCTCCGCCGTTCCGAAAAACGTTGCGCGTGAGATTTATAAACATTATCATGAGGGAGATTCCAAATGAGAATTATTACAGGCTTAGCCAGAGGCAGAAAGCTCATTGAGCCCGAGGGCATGAGCATCCGCCCGACGACGGATCAGGTTAAGGAATCAATATTCAACATCATCCAGTTTGATATCGAAGGCCGATCCTTCCTGGACCTTTTCGCCGGGAGCGGGCAGATGGGTCTTGAAGCCCTGAGCCGCGGCGCAAAAAGCGCCACCTTTGTAGATGAAAGCAAGGCGGCGATAAAGCTTGTGTGGGATAATATTGCCCTGAGCAGGCTCGAGGGCGCGAGAGTGCAGCAGGGGGACAGTATAAGCTTCCTCGCGGGAAAGGAGAAGTTCGATGTCATCTTCCTCGACCCGCCCTATGAATCGCCGCTTCTCGAAAAAGCTCTCGAAAAAATAGTTCAGTTTGACAAATTGAATAGTGGTGGTATAATAGTATGCGAATGTCAAAATGAAAAAGTCTTGCCAGAGCTGGAAGAGCCGTATCGTTTCCTCAAATCATACCGTTACGGCAAAATCAAAATTACTGTGTTTACCCGCAGTTAAAGGACTGAGTATATGAAAATCGCTATATACCCGGGCAGCTTCGACCCAATCACGCTCGGCCACCTTAACCTTATAAAACGCGCGTCTAAGGTTTTTGACAAGCTTATCGTATGCGTTATGGTAAACGCCCAGAAGCATCCCCTTTTCACGACTGAGGAACGCGTGGAGCAGATACGGCTTGTCACGAAGCGCTTCGATAACGTCGAGGTAGATTCTTCGAACGCCTTCGTCGCCGAATATGCCCGCGAAAAGGGCGCCGTCGCCGTGGTGAGAGGTTTGAGGGCTCTTTCAGATTATGAGAAAGAATGCCAGATGGCTATTATAAATAAAAAAATCAATCCGGATTTGGAAACGTTTTTCCTTGCGGCAAGCGAGAAGTATATGTACCTCAGTTCAAGCGCCGTGAAGGAAATGGCCGCTTTCGGCGGAGACCTTACAGACTTTGCGCCGAGGGAACTGATAGACGTTATCCAAAACAGAGTTTCGGGAGGTCTTTAAGAAGATGGCAAACGGCGTTACAGAGCTCCTTGACGAGCTTCATAATCTTGTTGAGGAAGCCTTTGGTATCCCACTCAGCTCAGACAAGTGTATCCTTGAAAGAGAGCGCGTTCTCGGCCTTATCGAAGAGATAAAAAACCAGCTTCCGGTAGAAATGTCGGAGGCTAAACGTCTCGTTTCCCGCCGCGCGGAGTTTATCGCTAAGGCTAAGGCAGAGGCGGACGATATGCGCAAGGCCGCCGAGGACCGTGCAAGAAAGCTCATTGAGGAACAGACGGTCGTTAAGGCCGCGCAATACCATGCAAACGAGATCCTCGAAGCGGCCCAGTCCCGTTGCAAGGCGATGAAAAAGGCCGCCTTTGAGTATGCGGACGACGCAATGCGCCGCACGGAGAGCGCTATCTCCGAGGCGCTTGAGGAGGTTCGCCAGTCTCGCACAAAATTCCGTTCGGCTGCAGCGTCAGATAAAACATCTGACGAAGTGGAATAAATCACAAGTATAAACAAGCAAAAACCGGGAGGCAGTTCACTTTATGAAAAAAGGCATTATTACCATTGCCGCAATAGTTGTGGTCATAGCGATTTTCCTGTTCATCGCATTTTTCGGCATCCAGATCGGCAGCTTTGAGGTTTTGCCGATAGATAAGGGCATTTCCCTCGGACTTGACCTTGTCGGCGGCTCTGAAATCACATACGAAGCCGTTATTCCCGAAGGAATGGACGATTCTGCGATAGCAGACGGCATGGAGACGGCGAAAACAATGCTCCGCCAGCGTCTCAATACCCTCGGCTACACGGAAGCTAACGTCTATCTCTATGGCAATAACCGAATCGTCCTCGAAATACCCAATATAAGCGACCCTGAGGAAGCAGTCCAGCTCCTCGGAACCCCCGCCTTGGCCCAGTTCCTCGACTGTGACGGCAACGTAATCCTCGAAGGCACGGAGATTGATTCCGCCTCCGCCGCTTACGGCCCGACGGACGACACCGGCGTATACAAGTATTATGTCCAGCTCAATCTTAACAGCGTTGGCACCGAGAAGTTCAAGGAGGGCACCAAGCAGGCTGCCTCCAGAGCCAATGAGAGCGACAGATACGTTTCCATCGTCATGGACGGCGACGTTATCAGCAGCCCCTCCGTCGGCGCTGAATATGCCAGCACCGGCATCAATACCTCTACCCCGATAATTACCCTCGGAAGCGACTCTAACGGCGAATACGCCAAGTACCTCGCTTCTATCATAAGCGCCGGTGCGCTGCCCTTCGAGCTCCAGGAAACCAAGCTCCAGGCTGTTGGCGCTTCGCTCGGTGAACGCTCCCTTGAAACGGCGATCCTCGCCGGTATAATCGGCATCCTGCTCGTCATGCTCTACATGATAGTCGTATACAAGCTGCCGGGCGTAATCGCAGATATCGCGCTCGTCCTTTATATCGCGATGTTCCTCGTCATCATGACGGCGCTTAACCTCAACCTCACCCTCCCCGGTATCGCCGGTATTATCCTCACGATAGGTATGGCAGTCGACGCGAACGTGGTCATCTACGAGCGTCTGCGCGAGGAACTTCGCGCGGGTAAGACCGTACGTTCGTCCATAGACCTCGGCTTCAAGAGAGCGTTCAGCGCCATAGTCGACTCGAATATCACCACCATTATAGCCGCCGCCGTCCTCCTCTGGCAGGGTACCGGCACCATCCTCGGCTTTGCCAAGACGCTCTTCATAGGCGTCGTTCTCTCCATGATCTGCATGCTCATCGTCCCGAGACTGCTCCTCAAGAGCTTTGCCGGAATGCACATCACCAGAATCGGCGCTTACGGCGCAAAGCTTCCCACGGAGGAGGAGAAGAACCGAGAGCCCAAGCGCCTTGCGGTAGTAAACGCTTTCAAGATCACAAGATGGATCTCCGTAGCCCTCTGCATCACCGGTCTTGTAAGCCTAATCCTCCTGCCCTTCGGCAAGTCCTTCCTTAACCTCGACCTCGACTTTGTGGGCGGCGTTTCAATGGAGTACGATATCGGCGCCACCGTCACGAGAGAGATCACAGACAACGTTGCCGAAATCGTTGAAGAGGTTACCGGCGTGAAGCCCTCCTCCGTTACCAAGTCCGGCAACGGCGGCACCGTCGTCACCATCAAGATGACAGAGATAGATACCACGCTCCGCGATGCCGCGTTTGAAGCTGTGAAGGAAGCTTATGGCGCGGATAAGGTAAGCCTCGTTTCGAGCGATTACGTATCCGCCTCCGTCGGTAAGGACATCTCCCGCGCGGCCTTCATCGCCTCCATCCTCGCGGCCGTGCTTATACTTGTCTACATCACTATCCGCTTTGAGTTCAGAAGCGGTATCGCCGCTATCATCTGCCTTATCCACGACCTGCTCGTTATGATGAGCGTCTACGCTATCTTCGGCATCTCGATGAACATGAACTTCATCGCCGCCGCGCTCACCATTATAGGTTATTCCATCAACGCCACAATAGTTATCTTTGACCGCATCAGAGAGAACTACAAGAAGGTCGGCGGCGGCAGCTCCGGCTTCGACAGAATTGTTGACCTGAGCGTCACGCAGACCATGAGAAGAAGCGTCGGCACGACTATCACTACGCTCATGCCCGTTCTGCTCCTTCTCTTCCTCGGCGTTTCCTCCATCAGAAACTTCACTCTTCCCATCATGGTCGGCCTCATTTCCGGCGGTTATTCCTCCGTCTGCATAGCCGGACCCCTGTGGTGCAAGATGAAGGGCAAGAATGTAAAGGTCCGCGGATAAGCGAAAAAATGCCTCTAAAACACGATCTCCCGCCGCGTTTGGCCGCGGCGGGAGATTTTTTGTCCTTATTTGTTCTTATTCGTATATTCTGATTACTCTGTGCCCGAGCGAAGCGGTTATGCTGCAAGCCTCGTCGTTTATTATTGAAGCTATGTCCTGTCCGGTTATCACGTTTCCGCGTTTGTCCGAGCCGAGGAAGGTTGCTTCGTCGCCGATGGCGCAGTCTATGCCCGTAACGTCGATGAAGCTTTGGTCCATGCAGGAGAAAACAAGTCTTGCCCTCTGCCCGCCTATGAGAACGGGAGCCTTCGCAGCGGCGAGCTCGCGCATGAGTCCATCCCCGTAGCCGACGCCTACGAGGGCGATAAGGCTGTCCTTTTCAAGCGTTACGCCGTTTCCGTAGCCTATGCAGTCCCCGGCCTTGAAGGCGCGCAGATTCGTTATAGGCGCGCGCCAGGAGCATAGCTCCTCAACCCCGCCGATTGGTACGGCGGGGTTGTCGTAATACATCCGCCTGCCGAGCCGCACGGCGTCGAGCGCCATTTCCGGGTGAAGCTCAAAGGATGCGCTTGCGCAGATATGGCGGATGCCGGGGTCTATCCCGTTTTTTTCGAGCTGGTCTATGGCCTTTAAAAAGGTTTTGTACTGAGATTCTATCTTCTCGTCCTTGCCGCTGCATTCCATTTCGGAGAAGTGGGAATACACGCCACAGATCTGAACGCTGCTTCCGGCATCCTTTATCTCTCTTATAAGTTCGTCAAGCTCGTCTCCGGGGCAGACACCGAGACGGTTCAGACCGGTATTAATTTTGATGTGCAGCTTTGCGCTTATATCAAGAAACCTTGCAAAACCGATGATACGTGGGATAAAGCCCGTACGGTAAGCCGAGAGGGTGAGCGCATTTTCGAGCGCGACGTCTATCTGCGAATTCGTCGCAGCGGCTCCGGCTACCAGGATTTCCTGCTTTGCCCCAAATCGGCGCAGCTCAATGCCTTCGAGAACCTGCGCAACGGCGAGTATCTTTATTTCGGGAAATTCGTTAATGACGGAGCTTATTCGCTCAAGCCCCATCCCGTAAGCGTTGCATTTAAGCATGGGTATGAGCGCCGTGCCCTCGGGGAGAGAATCGAGCAGACTGTGGATGTTCCTGCGGAATTGACCGAGGTCGATGCTAAGATATGAATTGTAGATCTCCTTATACATACTGCCTCCAAAGACTTGTATTGCCACCTGTTTGGATTATACCCGAAAAAGCTGCTGACTTCAAGCCACTATATAGCGATTTTGCCGTCTCCTGCATTGTATACGGTTGACAATGAATTTTTATTGATGTATACTCCAAAGGCAGTGATTAAAACTGCGATAAGAAAATAAGGAGACAGGAATATGAAAAAATTAATTTGCCTTGCACTGGCTTTACTTATGCTCTTCTCTCTTGCCGCCTGCGGCACGAAGACGGAAGCTCCCGCAGACGGCGCAGCCGCCGCTTCTGATAAGCTTCTCCTCGGAACCTCCGCCGACTATCCTCCCTTCGAGTTCATTTCTGTGGATGATAAGGGGGCTCAGGAATACGTCGGTATCGACGTTTCCCTCGCAAAAAAGATTGCTGAGGACATGGGCAAGACCCTTGAAGTTGTAAACATGAACTTCGACAGCCTTATGGCTTCCCTCCAGAAGGGCGAGATTGATATCGTCATCGCTGCCATTGAGGACACTGAGGAGCGCCGCACCTCCGCCGATTTCTCCAACCCCTACTATACGGATTATCCCGCGATGATTCTCGTCAAGGCCGACAAAGCCGACCAGTTCACGAGCCTTGATTCCTTCGATGGCCTCTCTGTCGGCGCTCAGACCGGCACCACCAAGACCGAGATAGTCACCGACCAGATGCCGGGCGCCAAGCTCGTCGGCCTCACCTCCGTTATCGACCTTGTAAACGAGCTCGTTTACGATAAGTGCTCCGCTATCGTACTTGACGGCGCCGTTGCCCTCAAGTATGCCAAGGAGAATCCGGATCTCGTAGTTGCCGGCGCGAGTGACGCTCTCGGCGCTGCCGCTCCCTTCTGCGTCGCCGTTCAGAAGGGTGATCCCTCCGGCCTCCTCACGAGCATCAACTCCACCATCGCCGCCGTCACCTCCGACGGTACCGTCGACACGTGGGTCGAAGCCGCGAACGCCTTGGCGGATCAGGTCGCGGAATAATAGCATAGCGCTATACGGTATTTTGTAGTTTCCGCCGCCGTGCCGGATTGCACACACAATCCGGCACGGCTGTGCGTTTTTTCGCTGCGGCTTCATAACGGGGGAGCTGCGGCGAAAGAACGCTCAATTTACCATCAAGTACCCAACAGAAAGACGAGGAGTTTTTATGACCTGGAGCGGACTGTTCGAGAATATGTCCCCGGCGAATTTCATTAATTTTTCCTTTTTGCCGAAATTCGGAACCTTTTTCATTCAGGGCGTTGAATATACGCTCATTTTGTCCGTTATAGCCGTAGCGATAGCGGTTATTCCGGCGCTTCTGCTGGCGCTTATGCGGCTGAGCAAAAACCGGGTGGTTAAGTCCGTTTCCGGAGCGTATATCGCGCTTTTTCGCTCGACGCCGCTGCTTGTTCAGCTTTATATCATCTATTTCGGCGTTTTCGGCCTTATTAAAATTCCGTCCTACAATATTTTCGGATTTATAGACATAGCGCGCTTTATCCCCGGCGTCGTCGCGCTCGCACTCAACAGCGCCGCCTACGTCGCGGAGATTTTCAGGGCCGGTATCCTTGCTGTTGACATCGGGCAGACGGAGGCGGCACGCAGCCTTGGTCTCAATGGGCGGCAGGCAATGAGTCTCGTCGTTTTGCCGCAGGCGATAAAAAACATCCTTCCCGCGCTCGCCAACGAGATAATAACCATGGTCAAGGAGTCCTCCATATGCATGACTCTCGGCATGACTGAACTCATGTGGGGCGCTAAGACCGTCGCGGGAACAACATACATCACCATAGCGCCCTACGTCCTCGCCGCGATAGTTTATTTCTGCATAAACTTCCCCGCGAGCAAGGCGATAGAAGCGATAGAAAGGAGAATGCGCCGTGGCGACAAAAAATGACAGCGTGCAGCTCCTTATAAGCGTTCGCGACCTTACGAAAACCTATAACGACGGCGCCGTTCGCGCCCTTGATAACTGCAATCTCGACGTTTACCGCGGTGAGGTCGTGTCCATAATCGGACCCTCCGGCAGCGGCAAATCCACCCTCCTGAGAAGTCTCAACCTCCTTGAGACGCCCAGCTCCGGCAGCATAATATTCGACGGGGTGGACCTCGCGGATAAAAAGGTGGACATTAACCTGCACCGCCGCCGCATGGGTATGGTTTTCCAGCATTTTAATTTATTCCCGCACAAAACCGTCCTTCAGAACATCACTCTCGCGCCAGTGAAGCTAAAGCTGCAAACGCCGGACGAAGCGCACGAAACGGCGATGAAGCTCCTTGAAAGAATCGGGCTTCCAGATAAGGCCGACGAGTATCCGGCGAGACTATCGGGCGGGCAGAAGCAGAGAATTGCCATCGTCCGCGCCCTTGCTATGAACCCCGAGGTAATGCTTTTCGATGAGCCGACGAGCGCGCTCGACCCGGAAATGGTGGGCGAGGTTCTCGACCTTATGCGCGACCTTGCACGCGACGGAATGACGATGGTGGTCGTAACGCATGAAATGGGCTTTGCGCGCGAGGTTGCCTCCCGCGTCGTTTTCATGGACATGGGCTCTATAAAGGAGGAAAACACGCCCGACGCCCTTTTCGATGCCCCGAAGGATCCACGGCTCAAGGAATTCCTCGCAAAAATCCTGTAATATGCATTGTGTCAGGTGCCTGCGGCTTTTGCCGCAGGCACTTTCTTTTCCGTAAAAACATACAAATATGTTTCCTGAAAATACTATAATTTAAGGGGCGACAAACAGAATTATTTGTGATATAATATGTTAAATCAATGTTAAATGCAGACCTATGGTATTTTGCTTGCCGGGTCTGACGAATACTACGCTTGGAGGTGTTGCAAAGATGAGTAATCTTTCCTCTGAGATCATGGAGCAGATGAATACGGCGACGGTGTTCACCGTGTTCGGCATCGAGGTCGACGAGGGCGTAGTTGTAAGCTGGATAGTTATGGCGGTCCTTATCCTGTTCTCCTTCCTCATGACGAGGAAGCTCCGCGTGCACGATATTTCAAAGCGTCAGGCAGCCATCGAGTTCATTGTCGTTAAGCTCGAAAGCTTCGTCGGCGGCATGATAGGGGAGAGAGGGCGGAGATACGTTCCTTATCTGATAACCGTTCTGCTCTACATAGGTCTTTCAAACATTATCGGCGTCTTTGGCTTCAAGCCCCCTACGAAGGACCTTAACGTCACGATAGCGCTCGCCGTAATGAGCATCATCCTCGTTCAGATAGCGGCGGTAAAGGAGCATGGCGCGAAGGGCTGGCTCAAGGGCTTCACGAAGCCCGTCGTGCTCGTTACGCCCTTCAATATCCTCGACCTTATCACGCGCCCGCTCAGCCTTTGCATGCGTCTTTTCGGAAACGTTGTCGGCGCGTTTATCATCATGGAGCTCCTCAAATGCCTTGTGCCTGTGGTCGTGCCGTCGGTATTCAGCATTTATTTCGACTTTTTCGACGGCCTCCTTCAAGCCTACGTTTTCGTTTTCCTCACCAGCATCTATATCAAAGAAGCAATAGAAGATTAATTAATATAACTATTAAAAAATACTTCAAGGAGTGTGCGAATTATGTCTCTTTTAGCTATTGGTGCGGCTGCTGCCGTTTTGACCGGTATCGGCGCCGGTATTGGTATAGGTCTTGCGACGAAGGGCGCGGTCGAATCCGTCGCGCGTCAGCCCGAAGCGAGCGGTAAGATCATGACCCTGCTCATCCTCGGCTGCGCGCTCGCTGAGGCGACGGCTATCTACGGCTTCGTTATCGGCCTTCTTATTGTTCTCAAGCTTTGACAGCGTTCCCACGCAGTTAAGGCGAAAGGTAGGTGTGTCGCATTGTTAAGAGTTGATATTAACCTTTTGTTTACTGTTATTAACCTGCTTATCCTTGTTGTCGCCCTTCGCATTTTCCTGTTCAAGCCTGTGCATAAGATACTTGAACAGCGCCAGGCCGAGGCCAACGCTGCCCGCGACGAGGCTCAGGCCGCGATAGAGAAGGCTGACGCGCTCAAGGCGCAATGTGCCGAGGAGCTTGACAGGATCGAAGCGGAGAAGAAGCAGATACTGCTCGACGCCCATACCAAGGCCGACGGCGAATACGACGAAATAATAGCCGACGCAAGGGCTACGGCGGAGCACATCATCGAAAACGCGAAGAAAGAAGCTGAGCGCGGCAAGACCGAAGCGCTTGAAAGCGCGCGAGAGGAAATCGAGCAGCTCGTCAGCGAGGCAGCCCGGAAGATCGTCGAGGCCTCGGAATCTTCGGAGGACAGCCTCTTTGACGATTTTCTTATAAAGGCGGGAATGTACGATGACTGACAAGACCCGCAGGACTGATGCTCCCACGCTCACGGCGGAGCTTTGCTACACCAAGGCTCCTACCGACAGGCAGCTTGCGAAAATTCGCGCCTTCCTCTGCGAAAAGTACGGCGTAGAAGAGCTGGACATAGAGCTTAAGCCCTCGCCGTCGCTCCTGAGCGGCTTCAAAATCACCGTTGCGGGCGACGTTTACGACTGGAGCGCCCAGGGCAGGGTTCGCCAGCTCACCGACAGGCTCTACCAGGCCGCGAGAACGGCGAAGCTCGATAATATCATCGACATTCTCAAGGCCGAGGCATCGAGCTTTGAACCCGCCGCGAAAAAATACGAGACGGGAACGGTCATCTCCGTCGGAGACGGTATCGCCGTCCTTACCGGCCTTGAAAACGCGGCCTACGGCGAAATAATCATCTTCGAGACCGGCGTGAAGGGCATGGTTCAGGACATAAGACGCGACAGCCTCGGCGTAATCCTTTTCGGGCTTGACAGCGAGGTAAGCGCGGGCTGCCGCGCCGCGAGAACCGGACGCAGCGCCGGAATTCCCGTGGGCGAGCATTTCCTCGGCCGCGTCATTAATCCGCTCGGCGCGCCGATAGACGGCGAGGGCGAGATACACGCGCGCGCCTATAACCCGCTCGAGACCGCCGCGCCGCAGATAATTGACCGCGCGCCGGTTTCCCAGCCGCTTGAAACGGGCATACTCGCCATTGACTCGATGTTTCCCATCGGACGCGGCCAGCGCGAGCTTATCATAGGCGACAGGCAGACGGGCAAGACCGCCATAGCCATAGATACGATATTGAACCAGAAGGATAAGGACGTAGTTTGCATTTATGTTGCCATAGGGCAGAAGGCAAGCTCCGTTTCCCGCGTCGTGGCGACGCTTAAAAAATACGGCGCTATGGATTATACCGCCGTAGTCTGCGCCACGGCCAGCGATACCGCGCCCGTCCAGTACGTCGCGCCCTATTCCGGCTGCGCCCTCGCGGAGTATTTCATGAACGAGGGCCGGGACGTCCTCATAATTTACGACGACCTTTCAAAGCACGCCGTGGCGTACCGCGCGCTCAGCCTGCTGCTCGGGCGTTCTCCCGGGCGTGAAGCCTACCCCGGCGATGTTTTCTATCTC
>JAEEUX010000252.1 GCA_016290695.1 Oscillospiraceae bacterium | reverse complement strand
CTTTTCTTCGCTCTGGGCGTCAGAGAGCGACTTTATCCGTTCAAGCGTTTTTGTTATCCGTTCAAGGTCGAAGGGTTTTACGAGATAATCAAAGGCATAGATTTCAAAGGCATTGGCCATATATTCGCTGTGCGCCGTCGCAAAAACTATCTTCACCTTAGGGTCAAGCTCCGTCATCGCCTTGGCGCATTCGAGGCCGCTTTCGCCCGCGAGGTCTATGTCCATAAATACAAGACCGGGTCGAAGCCGGATAAAATCGCTTATGGCAGACGCGAAATCCCCGCACAGGGAAACGACCTTGCAGCCCTCGGTCCGTTCTATCATCTTTTTGAGGATGACGCGGATCTGTTCTTCGTCTTCAACCACCATTACTTTTATCATAGCTTCGCCCCGTTCGTTAGCTCGTTAATCCTTTTTCTTATCTACAAAATCCGTGACGCCGTTGCCTATATCCTTTTTCATCTTGGTGTCCGCCTGGATATTCTGGAGCTTGTAATAATCGAGGACGCCGATGTTTCCGGCCTTGAGCGCTTCCGCCATTGCTCTCGGAACCTCGGACTCGGCCTTTACGACCTCGGCGCGCATTTCCTGCTCGAGTGCGACGGCCATCGCGCGGCGCTCCTCTGCCTTTGCCTGCGCTATCTTGGTGTTCGCTTCCGCCTGGAGGCTCTGGAGGTTTGCGCCGATATTGCGCCCGATGTCAATATCTGCGATGTCGATGGAGATTATCTCATAGGCAGTGCCGGAATCGAGGCCCTTTTCGAGAACGACCTTGGAGATGTCGTCCGGGTTTTCGAGGACGGCGCTGTGCGTCGTCGCGGAACCAACCGTCGTAACGATGCCCTCGCCTACTCTGGCGAGCACCGTCGCTTCTCCGGCGCCGCCGATGAGCTGGTCAATATTCGTCCTCACGGTGACACGGGCCTTGACCAGAAGCTCTATGCCGTCCTTGGCGACGGCGGAAATCTGCGGCGTCTCGATGACCTTGGGCGTGACGCTCATTTTCACGGCCTCAAAGACGTTTCTGCCCGCGAGGTCTATCGCGGAGGCCTGCTCGAAGGAGAGATCCATGCCCGCTCTTTCGGCGGCTATGAGCGCGTTTACAACATCGTCCACGTTGCCGCCCGCGAGATAGTGGGCTTCGAGCTGGTTGGTCTTCACCTTTATGCCCGCCTTCGTCGCCTTTATCATGGGGCTTACTATCTTCGCCGGCTTAACGCGGCGTATCTTCATACCCACAAGGGAAAAGATGCTGATTTTCACTCCGCTGGCGACGGCGGAAATCCACATTCCGATGGGAATTACCGAAAAGAACACCAATACTACTACGACCACTATCGCAGCGATAATTATAGGCCCTGTCATTTACTTTTCCTCCCTGACAAATATTTTATTGTTTTTTATTTCCTTTATTTCAAGCGGCGAGCCCTTCGTGATGAAATCTCCCTGTGAGAGCACGTCGAGCTTCACGCCGTCGAATTTACCCTTGCCCGTGGGTCTGAGGTCGGTTATTGCGACGCCCTTTTTCCCGATAAGGTACTCCATGTCGGTTTCCTCGATGAAAAGGTTCTTCCCTTGGAGGTCAGTATCGAGCTTTATGGGCGACTTTACCCTTTTTGAATTAAAAACCATAATGCTTATAACGAGCATTATCGCGACAATGACTATCGTTATCACGCCGACGATAATACGCCCCGAGGTCGTTTTCCCGGTAAGTATTATGCCGGCGACGGCACAAATAATTCCGCATATTCCGGGCAGGCCGAAGCCCGGCATATAGAATTCTATGCCTATCAGGACTATTCCTATGAGCAGCACCGCCGCGCCGAGGATTTGAATTGCTTCCATTATGTTCCCCTCTTTCCGAGCCAGACCGTGAACACGGTCTCGGCTTCATTTGAGCTTAAACCAATACTTCCGCCGTTTTCCGCCAATATGTCCGAAACTATCGCAAGGCCCATCCCGTGGCCCTCGCCTTTTTTCGTCGTAAAACCGCGCTTAAAGATATTCTCCCGCATATCCTCGGGTATCTCCGGGCCGTTGTTCTCCACCTTGAAAACATATTTTTCGGGTGTCTCGGTAATGTCTATTCTTATCCGCTTTTCTGCCTGCGGCGAATCCTCAAGCGCGCGGAGGGCGTTGTCAATAAGGTTTGAAAGGACCTTGCAAAGCTCCCAATCCTCTATGCTCAGCGCCTTGAGGTCGGATTTGACTTCGATGACGAAGTCTATCGCCTTTGCCTCCGATTCGGCGGACTTCGCCGCGAGGAGCGCGTTTATGGCAGGCTTGGAGGTTTTTATCGCCTTGCCGGTTTTCAGGAGTTCGCGGTAGACTCTTCGCAGATACGAGTCCATATTCTCATATTCGCCAAGCTCCATAAGGCCGTATACAACCTGCAAATGGTTCAGATAATCGTGTCTGTCCATCCGCAATCTGTCGTTGAGCCTGCCGAGGTTCTCGATAGTCTCGCGGAGGATCTTATTCCGGCTGAGAAGGCGGATATAGCTTTTCAGAAAAAACGCTATGCTCGTCACAAGCGTAACGGCAAGCACAACGCAAAGCGCAAGATAAAAATCTTTCTCGTCCACTTTGTTTCCTCCATGGCTGCATCATAGCATAGTATTGAGCCGAGGCAAGGGATTCTCTCTCAAATATACATTTCAGGGGCTGAAATGTCACTGGCGGCGCATTTAACGCGGCTTTTGTGGTGGCAAATAGATTTATAGGGAACTTTTATCTCATTTTCGAGCGCAAAAGTTCCCTACGAATAAACACTCTTAATCGCCTTACATATTCCCCCGCACACGATACGCCATGTCGGGATAATCTGACATGATGCAGTCCGCCTTGATGCTCATGAGATATTCCGTGTCCGGCTCGTTGTTTATCGTCCAGTACTGCACCGCCAAATCGTGCGCGTGCGCGTAGTTTATAACCGTCGCCGTGCCGAGGTTAAGGTACTCATCCTCCTTTGTGTTGCCGTAGGGAAGCTGGAGGACGCCGAATTTCGGCTGATAATCCTTTTCGTTCATCACGGCGGCAATATAGAAATCTATTACCTCCTTGGCGTAGGCCCCGCGCATTAAATCAGGGTAGGTCTTGTCCTTATAATCGGAAACCTCAGCCTGGAAGCTTCCGAAAACTACGCGGTCTACCATGTTTCTCTCGCTGAGCGCCTCATAGAGTATGTCAACGCCCTTCATGCCGAGCTCGCCGCCGTTCTTTATCTCGATAATATAGCGGAAATTGCCCTGGCTTTCAAGGTAATCCAGGATTTCGCCGAGCTCAACTATACGCAGCTCGTCCGGCACATCGTCGCCGGAGAGCTGGCTGTACGGCATATTGCCCGCCTCGTCAACAAACTTCGCGCCCATGTTCAGGCGGCGCAGCTCGTCAAGGCTGTACTCCTCGGGTCTTGCCCCCGTGCGGCCGAAAACCTGCTCGCTGTTGGAGGTTCTGTCAAGCTCCGCGTCATGCAGGAGAACGAGCTTCTCGTCCTTCGTGATATGTAAGTCGAACTCGAAATAGTCAACGTCAAAATCTTCGGCTTCGACGCAGCCGCGGAAGGCCATCATCGTTTCCTCGGGCATTATGCCCGCGCCGCTGCGATGGGCGGAAATATAGGTGCGGTCGCTGATATGCGGGT
>JAEEUX010000251.1 GCA_016290695.1 Oscillospiraceae bacterium | reverse complement strand
GCTATAAAAATAGGTTTTCGGGCAGATTGTGGAGCGGATAAAGGGAGTCGAACCCTCCTATGCAGCTTGGGAAGCTGCCGTTCTACCGATGAACTATATCCGCAAATATCAGGCTCCGGCGGATAAAACCCGACCAAAGCCTGTTCATTATACTACGGCTGACGCGATTTTTCAAGAGCGAAAAAGAATAAAATCGAATAGAAAAAGAATAAAATTGAAACTCTTTCGCCGAACCGTCGCGGGTGGGGGCAGCGCTCAGTCCACGTCCTCGACCGGCGTTATGCTCTCGTCCAGAATTTCCGGGTGGCGCAGATAGTGCTTCATGTGCTTGAAAGCGGAGGCAAAGTAGTGACCGTCGCATATTCTTTCGTCCGTGACGATAGTATAATCTATGTAGCGGCGGTCGTCCCGCTGCTCGAGACCCTCGCTGTAGGGCGGCTTATGCTTGGCTCCGAAGGCGAGGAAAACGGGGACGTTGCCGAAATTATAAAGATGGTGGTACACGGGCGGGATGCCGAGGGAGCCGAGGTCCGTAACCACGAGAGAACCGTGGAAGGGGCTGATGTCAAGAAGTGACTGCGGCAGGAGACCGTGATAGTCCATCCATTTGAGAAGCGCTATCGCCGCGCGGAAGACGAAGCGGGGGAGCTTTGCGCATTTTGCGGCAAACTGCTCCGTGCCGTTGTCGCCGTCGTCATTCTTGATTTTTTCTATCTCCACCTTGAGCTTGGCGTAAACGTCCTCGATTTTGTCCGTCGGGGCAAAAACCGCCTTGAAGGAGGTCTCTCCGGCGGAGGTCGTGAGCTCTTTTTTTATCGTCATTACGACCTCGATGTTGTTGCGGGCGAATATCCTCTGTCCGGCGATGAAGCGGTTTATCCCGGGGTACTGCGCGACGCAGCGGATGTACGCGGCGATGAAAACGTGCAGCATACCGACGCCCTTGAGCCCCTCCTCGCGCTTTCTTTTTATATACGCCTCCGCCGCGCTGAGCTCGAGCGTATCCGAAAAAAGATTGCTCGCGTCGTTGCGGTCTTTCATTATAAAAGGCGTAAAAACATAAAAGGGGTCGAGCGAACGCAGGCGGCGGCCATCTATGCGGTCACCCCTGCGGCGCTTGACTCCCGGCTTGGTATCGTTCATTGTAATTCACACTCCGAATAATGCGTCAGGAAAAAACCGAACACGATCATTTTTGAACGTGAACGCGTTCAACGTGTTCTGAGGAAAAACTGAACATGTTTAAAAAAATCGTTTTTTCTGCAATTTAAATTATAACGGTTTAGAAAATAATAATCAAGTTGTTATATAAAAAAAGCTCAAATATATAAGGATTTACAAAAAATAATCGATTAATATTATAGTGCTTGATTTTTTTGGAGTTTCGCGGTATATTTCTTTCATAATAAGCTTGATTTTTTATCTTTTTATGCTGTAAAATGAAAATGACAAGCTTAGATAATTCATATTACCAAACGCGAACACATATTTTCAGCAATATTACCCAAAACGCGCCGCTTTTTCATCGTTTCCGCGCGGCGGCGCGCTATCCAAACGCTGCTTGTGGCGTTTTACCGTCGGGAGAGAGGAGGTATTTTATGTCCCTTGATATTTTCAAGGATATCAACGAAGCCGAAGAAACGGCGAGAAAAGCCAAGAATGAGGCAACCGCTCTATCCAAGAGGGAGCTTACTCAAGCTGAAAGCGATGGCATGGCTCTGATCGAAAAGGCGGAACGGGAAGCGGAGGAGGAAGTCTCCAAAATGCTTGCCGACGCTAAGAAGGCAGGCGAGAAGATCGCCTTTGAAGCAGCCGGTTCCACTGAAAACAAACGCGCCGTCACGAAAGCTGGCGTTGAAAAACGCCTCGATCAGGCCGTTGATTACATTGTCGGAAGGATAGTGAACGGCTGATGTCTATTGTAAAAATGAAAAAATTCCGCATGATAGCCATGCGGGAGGACCGGGAAAAGCTCATCCGTGAGCTGCAAAAGTTCGGCTGCATAGAAGTCTCCGCGCGCGAGGATCTTCCGGAGGAGGTAAAATCCCTCGGCCTCGAAAAAAACACAGGCATAGAGCTTGCGGAGATGAAAAGCCGCGAAACGCGCCTCAACGCGGCGCTGAAGCTTCTCGACAAATACGCTTACGTCAAAACAGGTCTCTTCCCCAATTACCCGGAGATCAAGCTCGACGAACTGTTTGACGCGAAGCTCCCCGAGAAGGCGCACCAGATAGTCCGCGACATTGAGCATAACGACGCGAAGCTTTCCAAGCTTTATGCGGAGGAAACGAGGATAAAATCTCTGCTCGTTTCGCTTGAGCTCTGGAAGAATTCCCCCGTCCCGCTTGACGTTACCGGGACGGAGAACGTCGAGATAATGCTCGGCACCATCCCGGCGGCGAAGTCCTTTGAAGCCTTTGATACCGACGCACGCCGTGTTTCAGACGAAATCCAGCTCATAAAGGTCGGAGCTGACCGGGAGCAGCAGGGAGTAGCGGTTTTGTACCACCGCTCGCACACCGAGGAATTCCAGCAGCTTTTCCGCGAATACGGCTTCTCCAAGGCGTATTTTGAAGACTGCACGGGCACTGCGGAGGATAATATCGCCGCCCTGAAAGAGCGCCTTGCCGTCGTAAGGACGGAGCAGGAGGCAACGAAGGTCGTCCTTTCCTCCTTAGGCTCCGGCAGGGAGACTCTGAAGCTGTATTATGACAGGCTCATGCAGGATATCGAGGCGGAGGACGCAAAGTGCAGCCTCATTATGAGCGAAAGAGCCTTCCTTCTCGAAGGCTGGGTAATAGCCGATAAGCTCAAGGAGCTTGAAACGATGCTTTCCGCCTATTGCTGCGCCTTTGAATCGCGCGACCCGGAGGCGGGGGAGGATGTTCCCATCAAGCTCAAGAGCAACAAGCTCACAAGCCCGTTGAACATGGTCACGGAGATGTATTCGCTCCCAAAATACACAAACGTAGACCCGAACCCGCTGATAGCCTTTTGGTTCTGCGCATTTTTCGGCATTATGTACGCCGATTTCGGTTACGGCATAGTCCTGCTTCTGCTGGGCCTTATCGTCGGGCCGAAGGTAAAAAAGCCGGGAACCTTCAAGTATATGACGGGGCTCCTTGTGGAGTGCGGCATAGCCACGATGATTTTCGGCTGGCTCTTCGGCTCCTTCTTCGGAGACTCACTCAATTATTTCGGCGGCTTCCTCGGGCTGAACATCGATATGTCCAAGGTCCCGCTCTGGGGCATTAAGGACCCGGGCAAGGACCCGATGTGGTTCATGTACGCTTCCCTCGTAGTCGGCGGCATCCACCTCGTCGTAGGTATGATAATCAAGGCGGTTATCCTTATCCGCGACGGACACCCCCTCGCGGCGCTCTTTGATGTCGGCTCCTGGTGGCTGCTGTTCGCGGGCATAGGCGTCGGCGCGCTTAAAGGCAACTGGTACGTCGCCCTCGCCGGAGCGCTCGCCCTCGTGCTTACGCAGGGCCGCGATAAGCCCACCTTTATCGGCAAGGCGATAGGGGGTCTCAAGAGCCTTTACGATATCACGAGCTGGCTCGGCGACATCCTTTCGTATACCCGTCTTATGGCGCTCATGCTCGCCGGAAGCGTTATAGCCCAGGTCTTTAACATGCTCGGCAATAT
>JAEEUX010000250.1 GCA_016290695.1 Oscillospiraceae bacterium | reverse complement strand
TCCCGCAGAAGAATAATTCAGGAGGTATATCATAATGGCTTTTACTGCTGCTGATGTTAAAAATATCAGAGAGAGTACCGGCGTTGGCATGATGGACTGCAAAAAGGCTCTCACCGCTGCCGACGGCGACATGGAAAAGGCGATTGAATGGCTCCGTGAGAAGGGTCTTGCCACCGCTCAGAAGAAGGCCGGCAAGATTGCTGCCGAGGGCATGAGCTATGCCGACGTTATCGGCGGCGTAGGCGTTGTCGTCGAGGTTAACTCCCAGACGGACTTCGTCGCAAAGAACGAAGTTTTCCGTGAGTACGTTAAGGGCGTCGCAACCGTTATCGCAGAGAAGAACCCTGCAGACGTTGACGCGCTTATGGCTATGAACTTCCCGGGAACGGACCGCACCGTTACCGACATCCAGAACGACAAGATCCTCGCTATCGGCGAGAACATTCACGTTCGTCGCTTTGCCCGCTATGCTGAGGGCGTAAGCGTTCCCTATATCCACATGAACGGCAAAATCGGCGTTCTTGTCAACATGGAAGTTGCTGACGCAGTTAAGGGTAACGCCACCGTTACCGAGCTCGGCAAGGACATTGCCATGCAGATCGCTGCGATGAACCCCACTTATCTTGACAAGGCTGACGTTGAGGCTTCCACTCTCGATAAGGAGAAGGAGATCCTCATGGCTCAGGCTAAGCAGGATCCGAAGAACGCCGGGAAGCCCGAGAACATCATCGAGAAGATGGTTTCCGGCCGTATCGGCAAGTATTACGAAGAGAACTGCCTCCTTCAGCAGGCTTACGTCAAGGAGAACAAGATGAGCGTCGAGCAGCACATCGCTGCCGTTGCCAAGGAAGTCGGCGGCGCCGTTGCCGTTAAGGCTTTCACCCGCTTCGCTACCGGTGAGGGCATCGAGAAGAAGGAAGAGGACTTCGCAGCCGAAGTCGCCAGCATGATTAAGTAATTATCATCGCCGAACATAGCTTATCACTGCATAACATTTAACCGCCTGAGGCCTACACCTCGGGCGGTTTTTGCGTTTTATTCGCTTTTATCGTTATTGCCTTTTTGCTGCGCTGCGTTGAGGGCGTTTGCCATCGTCGTTTTTTCACGTTTTTGGGAGGCGAGGATGCGTTCGATTTCGCCGTTTACGCGGTTGAGCTCCGCTTCGAACTCCTTCGACGACATCCTGAGCACACCGCTGCGGAAGCTGGAAAGCTGAATGAGGCTGTCTGAGCTTACGACGCGGACGAGATCGTTTTTGCCGATTTCGCTGACGAGCTTTTCTATATACATGTCGCCGGTTTCGCCCTCGCGAGTGTAGACCACCTTGACTTTAGCCAGCGAAAAGCGCTGGCCGGGGTTGCCGGGCTGCTTGTACGCATCGAAAACCACGACGAGCTCACAGCCTGTGAAGGCGGCGAAATTACTGAGCTCGTGAACGAGCGCGTCACGCGCGGCTGCAAGCTCCTCGGCGGCGATGGCGGCGAACTCATCCAGGGCGAAAATCAGGTTATAGCCGTCTATAACGAACCATTTCCTGCGTGGGTTTATCTCAACCTGTGCTTCCTCTTTTGCCGAATAGCTCACGCCGGACATGCGGTAGAGCGGGCGCTTTATCGGGCCGAACTCACGGAGCATGATGGCTTCAAGCTCCTTTTCGTCTATATGGAGATTCATGCGATTCACGCGCGGCGCGGCCTCCGGCTCTTTTCTTAGGCAGCTTTCAAGGTGCATATAATCCTTCACCTTGTCCCACTTTACGGTGAAGCCTCCGCCGTGCGCGCAGAATACGGAATCGGGCGTGTTTTCAAGGTCCGCTTCGGAGTCGTAGGCGTATTCCGCGATGACCTTCTCCGGCGAAACGCATTCGTCGTAGCCGTCCGGCTCAAGGCTCAGTCTGCCGCGCCCTCCCGTATATGAGGCAAGCTCGGCGGCATAGCCGTTTATGCCGCTTATCGGAACGCGCCCACATAGAAGGGCTGTTTCGCCGCTTATTTCAGCGGGCTCGGGGAGACCGCTGCGCAGACGCATGTCATTTATCGCGCGGCCAAGTAAATCGGCGGGGAGACTGATGCGGAAGCGGTACCACGGCTCGAGAAGCTTCGACTTTGCTTGCATGAGACCGTTTCGCACGGCGCGGTACGTTGCCTGTCTGAAGTCGCCGCCTTCGGTGTGCTTGATGTGAGCGCGCCCGGCAGCGAGCGTTATTTTCACGTCCGTTATGGGCGAGCCCGTGAGCACGCCAAGATGCGCCTTCTCCGTGAGATGGGTGAAAATGAGGCGCTGCCAGTTGCGGTCAAGCGAATCCTCGGAGCAGCTTGTGGCGAACTTGAGACCGCTGCCTCGCGGGAGCGGCTCCATGATAAGATGCACCTCAGCGTAATGGCGCAGCGGTTCATAATGCCCGACGCCCTCGACCGTGTTTTCAATCGTTTCCTTATAAAGGATCCTGCCGCTGTCGAAGCTGACGGAAACGCCGAAGCGTTCTTCGATTATGCTGCGGAGTATTTCGAGCTGCACCTCGCCCATTAGACTGACGTGAATTTCCTGAATCTGGCTGTGGAAGCTCACACGGAGCATGGGGTCTTCTTCCTCAAGCTGGCGCAGCTTTTGCAGCATGGTGGTTACGTCCTCGCCACGCGGTAGAACGACACGGTAATTCATCACGGGCTCAAGATAGGCGCTTTCCCGGCTCTCCTCAAAGCCGAGCCCCTGTCCGTTTTTCACGGCGTTCAGCCCCGTGACGGCGCAAACAGCCCCGGCGCTCACGCTTTCGACGCTGGTGAAGCGGCTGCCGTTATAGATGCGGATTTGTGTGACCTTTTCCGGAGCGCCGCCGGAGGAAACGGCGTCGCGGGCCCGCAGCGTCCCGCCCGTCAGCTTCATGTGGACGAGACGGTTGCCCTGCGCGTCGCGGCTTATCTTGAAAACGCGTGCGCCGAAATCCTTGCCGCGAGCGGGCGGGATAATTAACGGAGGCAGCGCGTTTATAAAGCTCTCGACGCCTTCAAGCTTAAGGCCGGAACCGAAAAAGCAGGGGAAAATGTGCCGCGCGCTAATCTGTTCGGCGGCCTTTTCGTCGGGAATGCGCGAAGCGCTCATGAAAATGTCCAGAAGCTCGTCCGAGCACATGGCAAGCTGTTCAAAACGGGTTTCGTCCGAAAAATCGGCGCAGTCCGGGCTTAGCTCGCGGCGCAGCTCGGCGATTATTTCGCCCCTTTCGCGGCGGGCAAAGTCCATTTTCGTGACGAAAATAAAGGTCGGGACGCGGTAAAGCTCCAAAAGCCGCCACAGTGTGCGTGTGTGCGACTGGACACCGTCGATGCCGCTGACTACGAGTACCGCGTAATCGAGGACGCGAAGCGTCCGCTCCATTTCCGAAGAAAAGTCAACGTGGCCGGGCGTGTCGAGCAGAGTTATCTCATAATCACCCGCCTCAAGCTGAGCCTGACTGGAAAAAATGGTGATACCACGGCTGCGCTCTAGCTCATGCGTATCCATTACGGTGTCGCCATGGTCGACGCGCCCGGGTTTGCGTATCTTGCCCGCCGTATATAAAAGCGCCTCGGCAAGAGTGGTTTTGCCGGCGTCAACATGGGCCAGAATGCCCAGTACGATGTTCTTCATAGGCTTCCTCGCAGAATTTTGTATAAGGCATTATCATATGC
>JAEEUX010000020.1 GCA_016290695.1 Oscillospiraceae bacterium | reverse complement strand
GTCCATACCCGGCATATCCACGTCCAATAGGACAAGGTTAAAGGCTACGTCCCTTTTGAGCAACTCAAGCGCCTGAGCGCCGGACTTGGCGAGGCTTACGGAGTAGCCCGCACTTATCAGGATTTCTTCGACGGTGTTGAGCATGGCGATATCATCGTCAACGCATAAAATTCTGTAATCGTCCATAGTAGTTACCGACCTTCGGGAAATTCGCAGAAGCTGCTTTTAATAAGCTCTTCCGCCTTGGCAAATTCTATGCCCATTATGTTTTCTCTTATAGACACAATAAGCTCGTCCTTACCCCTTATGGCTGCCAGCTCGTCCGTTATTTTAAGCGCCGGGGCCTGATTGCCGAGCCTTACAGCCTGCAAAAGCTGCTCCCACAGTTCTTTTTCGTCGTGTACTGCCCCGCTTTCCCCTTTTGGCTCGGGCGCGGAGGCGCTGTAGGCCTCAAGCGCAGAAATAAGCTCCTTTATGCCCGCTTCCGCGCGTTTCCATTTGAAGACGAAAAGAGGATGCGCAAGGGCGACGTATTCATAATCTTCTTCACGAAGATGTTTTTCAAGAAGCTTTGCGGATTTATAAAGCTCCTCCGCGCCGATATTGCCCGAGCTGCCCTTGAGAGAATGGACGAGATTTACAGCCGCGGCATAATCCCCGGCTTCAATGCAGCGGGATAGCCTGGATATATTTTCCTCCGAGCTTTTAATAAAGAACCTGCCGACCTTGGCGAGCTGGAAAAGGTCTCCGCTGAGGTATTTTAACGCGAGATCGAGCGAAAGATCATATTTCTTCAAAAGCGAAGATAGCTCCGCCCTGAGCTCCGGCGGTATCTCGGCCGCAGCGTCGGCATTTATGATGGTTACGAGCCTTTCCGGGAGGTTTCGCATGAGCGCCTGCTCAAGCAAAACGCTGTCAACCGGCTTTAAAAGGTAATCGTCAAAGCCGCTCTCGATAAACATTTCGCGCTTTTCGGGCGTCGCGTCGGCGGTCAGGACAATGACGGGCGTTTTTCTGTTCCGCAGCCTGTCCATGTCCTTTAAATGGCGCATCGCTTCGACGCCGTTTATTTCCGGCATCATGTAATCCATAAGGACCGCGTCGTAATCCGTTTCTTCGTATTTTTTGTAGCATTCCATAGCCGAGGACGCAAAATCGAGGCTTACCATGGTGCGTTTTAAAAGAGATTTAATCACCTGCAGGTTCATGATATTGTCGTCAACGACGAGAAGCTTAGCCTCCGGCGCGATGAAAGAGGACTCTGACTGCGCCTGCTCTGCCGCTTCGTCTCCCGGTTTCAGATAAAGCTCAAGCCAGAATTTGCTTCCCTCGTCCAACCGGCTTTCAAGCTTTATTTCAGAGCCCATGAGCCTTGCAAGCTCATTCGAGATAGACAGGCCGAGACCCGTCCCCTCTATGCTGCGGTTTTTGCTGATATTGGCTCTTTCAAAGCTTTCAAATATTTTTTTGCAGTCCTCCGGGGCTATCCCTTTGCCCGTGTCGGAAACTTCAAAACGAATGAGCCTTTTTTCGAGGTCTCCGCCAAGCTCCTGAACCGAGAAAGTGATTTTGCCCATATCGGTGTACTTAACGGCGTTTGAAAGCAGATTTGAAAGGATCTGCGAGAGCTTTTTCGCGTCTGAGATTATAAACTGGGGGATGTTTTTATCGTAATTCAATATAAAATCGACGTTCCTTTTTTCCGCTTCATTGCCGAAAAAGGCGGAAAGCCCGTCGATAAGCTTTTTGATGTTGAAATTCTCCTCGAAAAGCTCCTCCTTACCCATGTCGAGCCTCGAAAAGTCAAGGATCTGGTTCACCATGTAAAGGAGCTGTCTGCCGGAGCTTTCGACATTCTGTGCGTATTCACGGATCTGCGAATTATCCGATTCGCGCAAAATCATCTCGTTCATGCCGAGAAGCATATTAATAGGCGTTCTTATCTCGTGGCTTACGTTAGCCAAAAGGACGCTTTTTGCGTTGCTCGATTCTTCTGCGAGCTTCTGCTGTTTGCGGTATTCGCGCAGGTACAGGAGAAAAATCACGCCGATGCCGAGGCTTGAGATGAAAATGCCGGACATCTGGTCGATAAACTGCTCCCTCGGGGTATCAAAGTCCTTGATGTATTCAGGATGAAGAACCGCAAAATGACAGGCAAATAAATAAACGGCAATCTGGATAAGCTCGACGGCAAGCAGAAGCTTCCCCCTATACATCATGAGCGTGAAAACTATAGCAAAACCAAAGAAATATGGCATCGAGCCGTTAAGACCGCCCATCTCCATAAACAGCCATACAAAAAGGACGATAAAAATGCTGAAGGAGGTTATCAGATAGCCAGCCGTGTATTTTTTCGTAATATGTACAAAGCTCAGCAGCAGGACGCTTGCGACAATCGCAAAAAAATTAATAAGCGCGCCTATATAATCATCCGAGGTTATCAGAGATTGCAGGCAGCCATAGATGCTTACGAGTATTCCTGCCGTTCCGAGGAGCTTGAAAAGAGTGATGTTCAGCTCTTTTTCGTTGGTGTAAAAGCCGACGATAAGGTTTTTCATTCGCCTGAGCATTAGGTTCCTCCGCGCTCTTATCTTTTGCCGGGTATCCATTCCTCGCCCGTGGGAAGCCCCCATTTTTCAAACATATCGTTATAAAACTTCGGTCTGGCGTAATCGGGGCGAATGTCGTAGGCAAGCTGCTTTATGCCGAAGCCCTTATCGCGCAGGTCGCGCGCGGACTGGATGAAGGGAGAGAGCATTTCGGCGGAAAGAGTAAAAATCATTTCGTTTTCGCCGCAAAGGCTGCGTTCGTATTCGCCCGCGTCGGGGATGGATACGTTATAGGGGCGCTCGCCGTTTAGGATGGGAACGAGCGCCGCGCCGCAGGAATCGCAGGTGTCGAACGAGGACTGGGCGATGTTGCCGCTGTGCCACTTCGAGGACATGAGGAGCTGGCGGAGTTGATAGGGTTCGCAGTAAATCATTATCGCATCCGGTTCAAATTCGCAGGATTCTAGCGGAGCTATCGCCATGGCGGTTTTTGCCTTTGCTTCGTCTATGTAGGGGAACTCGGCGCAGAAATGGCGGTAGCTCGTTTCCTCGTCGCGGATAAAGTACCCGCTGCCGAGCCTTTTGCGGTCGTCCTCGTCTATTTCGCGCAGGCGGAAGTTGATGACCGGCCAGAGGCACCAATGGTCCTCGGCAAACATAACCAGATGATTGCGCGTCCTGCGGACAAAGGCAAGCGCCTGGCAGAGCGCGTAATGCTTTCCGCTCGCCGAGGGCTGGACACAGCGCGGCGGGATTTCAGAGGCGTTTACAAGCTTAATCGCCAAGGGCGCGGTTTTTAAAATGAAGATTTCTTCAAGCTCTTTACCGATGGAATTATAATCCGCTATTTCAAGCATGATTGTTTCTCTCCTTCTGTTTGTCTTTTTATTTGATGAGCTCGTCAAACTCGGCTTCGCTTATCACCATAACGCCGAGCTCCTGCGCCTTTGTAAGCTTTGAGCCTGCGTTTTCGCCGGCGACGACGCAGTAGGTCTTTTTTGACACGGAGGACGCGGCCTTGCCGCCGTAGCGCTCTATTATAGCCGCGGCTTCGTCGCGCGTGTATTTTTCAAGAGTTCCGGTCAAGACAAAGGTTTTGCCCTCGAAGCGGGAATCCACGGCGTCGTTAACAGCGTCCATTGAAACTCCGGCGTCCTTCAGCCGTCCGAGCAGATGCTGAGACTGGGGCGCGGCAAACCATGAGATTATATAGTCCGCCGTCGTGTCGCCGATATCGGCAAGCGCGGTAAGCTCTTCCTTGGTCGCGGCGCTGAGCGCGTCGATATTCGGGAAATTGCGCGCAAGGAGCTTTGCCGCCGCCTCGCCTACCTGCCTTATACCGAGCGCATAAAGGACGCGGGCCATGCCTGCCGCTTTAGAGCGTTCGATGGCGGCAATCAGCTTTTCCGCCGATTTGGCGCCCATTTTTTCAAGCTTGGCTATCTTTTCAGCTTCGAGAGAATATATGTCGGCAGAGCTTGAAATCAGCCCGCTGTCGATTAAGTTTTTGACTACGCCCTCGCCCAGACCTTCTATATCCATTGCGTTTTTTGACGCGAAGTGAACGATGTTCCTTAGCTGCTGAGCGGGACATTCCGCACCCGTGCAGCGTATTGCCGCGCCGTCCTCGTCGCGCGTAACGGCACTGCCGCAGACGGGGCAAACGTCCGGTATCTTATAGGGCACGCTGTCGTTCGGACGTTTCGCGAGGTTTACGGAAAGCACCTCCGGGATTATCTCTCCTGCCTTTTGGACAAGCACCGTATCGCCGATGCGAACATCCAGCGCGTCGATGATATCCTGATTGTGGAGCGTTGCAAAGCTTACGGTGGTTCCCGCAAGGCGCACCGGGTCAAACACGGCTTTAGGCGTTAAAACGCCCGTCCGCCCGACCTGTATGACGATATCCTTAACGACGGTTTCCTTCTTCTCCGGCGGGTATTTGAAGGCGACAGCCCAGCGCGGCGCCTTGGCGGTGGAGCCGAGGGAAGCTCTGTCGGCAAGGCTGTTGGCCTTTATTACCGCGCCGTCGATGCTGTATTCATAGCTGTCGCGCGAGTTGCCGATATCGTCCACGCGGGCAAGGCATTCATTCGCCGAACGGACAAGCGTGTACGGTATAACCTTGAACTTTTTGGATTTGAGGTATTCAAGGCTCTCCGCGTGGGTTTTGAACGCTTCTCCGGATGTATACTGGACGTTGAAAATAAGGATATCGAGCTTGCGCTCGGCAACTATTTTCGGGTCGAGCTGCCGCATGGTTCCCGCGGCGGCGTTGCGGGGATTGGCGAAGAGCTTTTCACCCGTAAGCTCGCGCCTGGCGTTCAGCTCCTCAAAGCTGCGGCGCGGCATATAAACCTCGCCGCGCACGATAAGGCGCTCCGGCGCGTCCTCGATGGAAAGCGGGATGGAGCGTATGGTTTTGAGGTTTTCCGTCACGTCCTCCCCCACCGTTCCGTCACCGCGTGTCGCGCCCTTAACGAATACGCCGTTTTCATAAATAAGCGCCATGGAAAGTCCGTCGATTTTCGGCTCAACCGTATATTCCGGCAGCGTGAGCAGCGGCGTGGTCTTTTCGAGGAAGCCGGAAAGCTCCTCCGGCGAAAATACATCCGTCAGGCTTTCGAGCGGAATGTCGTGGCGCACCTGCGCAAAGCCCGAGACCGCCTCGCCGCCGACGCGCTGGGTCGGTGAATCGGGGCGGCGAAGCTCGGGGTTAGCTTCCTCAAGCGCGATAAGCTCACGCATCATCGCGTCGTACTCAAAGTCTGTAATTGTCGGCTCGTCGAGGACATAATAGGCGTGATTATGCTTATTCAGTTCCTCGGTCAAGCGTTTTATTTCATTCTGTGCGTCCATATTGTATCCTGCCGTTCAACTAGTAATGTCGTATTTTTCTTCGTTTGTATCCCATTTGTCGTCTGACTCAAAATATGTGAAATTCTCGGGGACAAGCCCTATTATAACCGTCTCCGCAACTGGCATCTCCACGCTGACAGGCGTTTCAAGCTCCCTGCCCGGGAGAAGGATATAAACCTTCGCCGTAATTACGATGGAAATGCGGTGCAGAAGATGATTTATCCCTTCGGAGTAAAAGCTGCTTTTGAAATCCGCGTTGACTGACGATACGGCAATAATCTTAACGGGTATCATCGGGCCTTTTCCCGACAGGAGCCCAGAGCCGATAAGGTTTCCCACGGGGACGGAAATATCGGCGTATATCTTCTGCGGAAGCTTGCTGATTATGTCGAAGCTTATGTCGGAGCGGATGCGGTTGAGCGTAAGTACGTTAGCGGAAAGGGCGCTTATCGATCCGGTCTCCGTTTTTTCAAGGTTTACGATTTTTTCGTAATCAAGCTCGCCGTTCTGGAGCTTTTCGTTTATCGTTTGGTTAAGGATAAGCTCGACGGCGTTGTGCGCCCCGGCTCGTGCCATTGACGATATTATCGGAGTAAAGCGCCAGTATAGCGTGAAAATAAGCGCGGCGGCAAGAAACATAAGCGCCGCCGCAGCGGGTACAAGCCTCCGTTTCCTTTTCACGCCGCGCCTTTTGAAGCGACGTAGCGAGCGCAAGGGATACACCTCCCCCTGCGCTTATTCTATGCGCGTGGTGTTCCGCTTATGCCTCTTCGGCGCGTTTCCGCAAAAAGAGCTGAGCGAGCTTTATAATACTGTCAAAATCCTTTACGCAGGCAACGCTTGACGGGGAATGAATATACCTGACCGCAGCGGAAATAGCAGCGGTTCTTACGCCCGCGCGGGAACGCTGTATCGCCTGCGCGTCCGTTCCGCCGGAAATAAGCGTTTTCGTCTGCCAGGGAATGGAATCAGCTTCCGCAAGCTCGCGCAGCTCGTTAAACAGCGCCCTGTCATATACAGCTCCGCCGTCCATGAACGGGATAACCGGGCCGGCGCCGGCAATGCATACCTTCTCCCCGCCTTTTTGTGAGGGTATGTCAGCGGCAGTCGTGCCCTCCAAAATCAGCGCGACGCCGGGCTTTATCGCATAGGCAGCGGTGTTTGCACCGCGGCAGCCGACCTCCTCCTGAACGGTAAAAGCAAACCATGTGTCCACAGGCAGCACCTCGCGCATGAGAGTGAGCATCACGCAGCAGCCTATCCTGTCGTCTATCGCCTTTGCCTTTATGAAACTCTCGCCGAACTCGACGCATTCGCCGTCAAAACTGCCGACGTCGCCGAGGCTAACGAGCGACGCGGCTTCTTCCTTATTTTCCGCGCCGATGTCGATATACATTTCCTTAAGCTTCATTATGCGGTCTTCTTCGCTTTTATCGGCAAGATGAAAGGCTTTCATCCCGATAACACCGGGGATGAGCGAATCGCCGATATACACCTTTTTGCCCAGCACAACACGGCGGTCAATGCCGCCGACGAAGTCAAATTTTAGGAAGCCGTCGTCTGTGATGTTTGTAATTATAACGCCGACCTCGTCCATGTGCGCGGCAAGCATTATAGGCTCACGCGGGGCCTTCGCGCCTTTTTTAAAGGCAAGAACGTTGCCCATTGCATCGGTCTTCACTTCGGCGCAGTTTTCGCGGCAAACGGAGAGAATATAGTCTCTTACCGCGTCTTCTCTGCCGGAAACGCCCGGAAGCGAACATAATTTTTTAAGCTCCTGAAGCATCATCCGAGCCTCCCTTCGTTAAATTCCGAAAGGAATTTATAAAGCAGTTTTACGCTTTCCTCCGCGTCGGAGAGCTTGAGTGTTTCTATCGGGCTGTGCATGTATTTGATGGGCACGGAAAGGACCGCCGTGCAGACGCCGGAACGCGATACCTGAATGGGCCAGGCGTCCGTCCCCGAGGAACGGGGATCGACCTCGATAACATAGGGAATGTCGTTTGCCTTGCAGCAGTCTATCAGCGCCGAGGAAAAGCGTCGGTTCATATTGGGCCCGACGTCGATGACGCAGCCGCAGCCGGGGCCGTATGTCTCGTCGGAGGAAGCGTCCGGCGTTTTTGCGTGCGTAACGTCGAGCGCAATGCAGTAATCCGGCTCAACGGAAAACGCGCCGACCTGCGCGCCGCGCATACCAAGCTCCTCCTGAACGCTCGCCATGTAATAAATATCATAATCAAGACTGAGTTCCCTGAGGCTTCGCGCCGTTTCGAGCATAATGGCGACGCAGGCCCTGTCATCAAGCGCCTTGGAGGTGAAAAATTTCCCGTTATTGGATTTGAACGCTTCTCCGCAAAATACGCCGTAGTCTCCGGGTTTTACGAGCTTTTCCGCCGTTTCCTGCGTCATGCCGAGGTCTATATAAAGGTTTTTGACCTTGATAGCCTTTTCCCTTTCCTCCTCCGTCAGAACGTGAGGCGGGAGGCAGGCTATTACGCCGTAAAGCGGCTTTTCGCCCATAACCGTGACCTCTCTGCCTGGCAGCAGGCGAGGGTCAACTCCGCCAATGAGAGAAAACTTCAAAAAGCCCTCGGTAAGCTCGGTGACGATGAAACCTACTTCATCCATGTGCGCCTCAAGCAAAAGCTTCGGCGCGCCGGTTCTTCCGCAGCGCTTGACGCCGATAACATTGCCTAAATTATCGGAATACACCTCGTCCGTACACTCGCTGAGCGCGTTCTTGATATGCTCCGCAGCCTCCTGCTCAAAGCCGGATGGCGAAGATAACGCGGTAAGTTCTTTTATAGTCTGCTCAAGCATGGTTTCCTCCATATTATAAAGAGTTGATTATATCCTTAAAGCGTTTGCCGCGTTCGGCAAAATTCTTGAAAAGGTCAAACGATGCGCTTGCCGGGGATAAAATCACAACGTCGCCGGGTTCGGCAATATCGGAAGCGCAGCGAACGGCTTTTTCAAAATCAGAAAACTCAAAAATCTCCGGCTTTTCGGCGCAGTCGGCGTTTAAAACCGCGTTTTTGATTTTTTCCGACGTCGCGCCGACGAGGACGAGCTTCTTGACCTTGCCGCATATGACCGGGCCAAGCGCATCGTAGGATAAATGTTTATCGTAGCCGCCCGCTATCATGATGAGCTTTTCGTTAAACGAATTCAGCCCCGCCATGCTGCGCGTCGGGCTTGACGCAATGGAATCGTTATAATAACGCACTGCGTCCTTCTCGCGCACAAGCTCTATCCTGTGCTCAACGCCGCCGAATTCCATAGCAAGCTCGCGGCAGACCTTATCGCCCACAATGTCAATGACGGCGGAAAATGCCGCCATATAGTTTTCTACATTGTGCAGCCCCGGAAGCTTTATTTCGCTGCGTTTAATTATCTCGCGCTCGCCTGAGGCGTCTATATAATATATTGCTTCGCCGTCGAAATAGCAGCCGTTTTGGGGCTTAGTCCTGCGGCTGAACATCCGCAGCCCCGCAGGAACCGAGGCTGCAAGCCCGGCGCAGACCTCGTTATCCGCGTTCAGGACGACGAAATCTCCCTCCTGCTGATGCTTATATACGTTTAGCTTGGCCTCGGTATACTCCGCCATGTCGCGGTGATAATCGAGGTGGTTTGGAGAAATGTTCGTGATAACGGATATGTTCGCGCTCTTTTTCATCGTCATGAGCTGGAAGGAGGAAAGCTCCGTAACCGCGTAATCATTCGGCTTGATGGAATCCGTTTCGCAAAGGAGCGGATTGCCGATATTGCCGCCGAGGTGAACCGTGTATCCGGCTTTTTCGAGAAGCTTTGCTATGACCGTCGTCGTCGTGGTCTTGCCGTCGCTGCCCGTAACGGCGATTATCGGGCAGGGGCAAAGCTCGAAAAACACTTCCATTTCGGAAACTATCTCCGCGCCGTTGGCCTTTGCTTCAATAAGCTCTGGAACATCGGGGCGGATGCCCGGGGTCTTGAAAATTAGGTCGCAGTCAAGCCCCTTGAGATAGTCCTCGCCGAGATGGAACCGCGCTCCGAGGGCGGAGAATTCGTCGGCAGCCGTGCCGAGCTTCTCCCTCGTGCTTTTATCGCATACAGTAACGGCGATACCGTTTTCAAGGAGCATACGGATAAGCGGCGTGTTGCTTACGCCCATCCCTATAACGGCGACTTTTTTGCCCTTCAGGGCGCTTATATAATCCTTTAACGACATGTGATGACATATCCTTCCAATCAAAAAAGGTAGCAGATGAAAATCTGCCTGTATTAAATTATTATATATCCCAGCGGTGAAAATAGCAATAATCTCACGCAACAAAAATGGCTTTTCAGCAGCGCTTCTAAGGCGATCTATCTTGCAAATTTAACAAAATATCCTTTGTTTCGCCTTAAAAAACATGATACTTTGAAAATCTTTTCGATTTTGTTAACTGTATCAAATGATATACTTGACAAGACGAATAGGTTTTTGGTAAAATTACAAAAAAAGATAATTGCTGCAAGATATTAGGCTGATTAATAATGGGCCCGCAGACATAATCTCAGCCTGTCAATTCACCGCAGCGGTTTTCGCGAGCAAAGCTCGCCCTGAGGAGGGGTATGTATGCATTTCACTCAACTTGTTTACCTTACGGAGATCGTTAAGCACGGGAGCATCAGCGCCGCCGCAAAGAGTCTTTTTATCTCTCAGTCGGCTCTGAGTCAGTCTATCGTCAGCCTGGAAAACGAATTCGGCGCCACACTCATCAAACGTTCGAGATACGGCGTTAAGCCCACATATTTCGGCAAGCAGGTCTGCGACGATTCGGAAGCTCTTATCCGCCAGTTTAACCATGCCATTGCTCGCTGGGAAAGCATACGCGAAGAAAGCTCAAAAATTTCCGGTAAGGTTCACGTTATCTGCTCCCCCGGGTCTAATGATTTTCTTTCCGGCGTCGTTTTGGACGAGCTTCACACCACCTTCCCGAACATAATTCTCGTCCTCCAGCAGACTGCACAGATGCGCGACGGCTTTGACGCTTTTATTGAAGAAAAGGCAAATATCGGTCTCGGCTCAGTTGTGGAAACCTCCGTAGAACGCTTTAAACAGGAAGCCGAGAGCAAAGGATTTGTCTTTGAGCTCATCAGTAAGGAAGAACCGCTTGTCCTGCTCGGTAACAAGAATCGTTTTGCGGACAGAAGTGAGCTTACAAGAGAGGATCTTAAACAGCTCGATGTGGTTTATTATTCCGATATTCGCGAGCCTTGGTATACCTCCCTCTTTCGCGGCACTGCCTGCCAGCTCCCTACCAAGGAGTCAATTGTAAAATTTGTCGCCGGGAGCGACGCGGCAGCTGTATTTATTCCAAGCAGCATCCGCAAGGAATACACTACTAAAAAGCGTTCTCTTTCTCTCATTCCACTTGCTTTTTCCGCTCCGGAAGCGATTCTTCCCATCTGCCACTATCTTATCTATCGTCCCGTCGAAAAGCTTACTCCGGCAGAAATCAGAACGCTTGACGTTATCCGTTTCCATCCTTATACACCTTGAAGGAAAAAATTTTCAAAATGCTCTTGACTATCAGAAATAATATGATATAATTCGTATGTTAATAAAGTAAGTGTGAAATCCACGCACTTCACCCGGCCGCAATTGAGCGAGCTGCGGTTAATACTCTTTCGTTTTGTCATAAGGCTTTTCGATTTTTGTATTATTGCGCGGATTTTATATCCGCGCTTTATTTTTGTCTCAATGGCAAAGTTATTTCAGGAGGTGTTTCGGTATAGCTAACACGGCACATCAAATCAACGAGGAAATCATTGATAAGGAAGTTCGTCTCGTTGGAGACGACGGCAGCCAACTCGGCATTATGTCCGCTAAAGAAGCTTTGGCAATCGCCGAGGAAAGAAATCTTGATTTGGTAAAAATTTCGCCTAATTCTACTCCCCCGGTCTGTAAGATAATGGATTACGGAAAATACCGCTTCGAGCAGTCTAAACGCGAAAAGGAAACTAAGAAAAATCAAAAAGTGATAGAAGTTAAAGAAGTTAGAATGTCTCCCGGTATCGGAATAAACGACTTTAACGTAAAGCTTAAAAGCGCTCTTAAGTTCCTTGCCGAAGGAGACAGAGTGAAGGTAACCGTTCGCTTTCGCGGCAGAGAAATGACGCATACAGAAATTGGTGAAGAGCTTCTCAATAATTTTGCCGAGGGTTGTTCCGAGATTGGCGTCGTCAATAAACCGCCGAAGCTTGACGGAAGACACATGGCCATGTTTCTCTCACCGAAAAACTCTAAGTAAGTCACTATTTTAATCACGGAAGGAGATCCCAATATGCCTAAAATCAAAACACACAGCGGGGCAAAGAAAAGATTTAACCTCACCAAGACCGGCAAGGTCAAGAGAGCTCATGCTTATAAGAGCCATATCCTCACCAAGAAGAACACCAAGCGTAAAAGAGGCCTCCGTCAGGGTACTTACGCAGATGTTACCAACATGTCCGCGCTCAAGCGCATGATCCCCTACAAATAAGATTTATTCGTAACGCTCAATATATAGGAGGCTAAAATTATGGCAAGAGTTAAAGGCGCAATGATGACGCGCAAAAGAAGAAAAAAGATTCTTGGTTTCGCCAAGGGATATTGGGGTTCCAAGTCAAACCATTTTAAGATGGCCAATCAGGCTGTCATGAAGTCCGGCGTTTATGCCTATGCAGGGCGTAAGCGCAAGAAGAGAGACTTCCGTCAGCTTTGGATCGCAAGAATCAACGCCGCATGCAAGCTTAACGGCATGAACTACTCTACTTTCATGCACGGTCTTAAGCTTGCCGGCATCGACATGAACCGCAAGATGCTCTCCGAGCTCGCTATTCATGACGCCGAGGCGTTTACCGCTCTTACCGAGACGGCTAAAGCCGCTCTGTAAGATTAATAACATACAAAACATTCACTGCTGCGACTTGTTTAAGCCGCAGCAGTTTTTTATATCCATTATATCTCAATGTGACTAACTGTCACTTCCCCATCCTCCGTTATTTTTATTATCGCATAACTCGGTCTTGCTCCCCGGCCTATGCTGCCGGGGTTTATTATATCTATCGCGAGGCGGCGGTCATAAAACGGGATATGAGTATGGCCGAAAACAATAATATCCGCCCCGGCTTCAAGTCCGGCGTAGCATAGCCGGTCTATGCTGCTTTTCACGCCGTAATTATGTCCGTGCGTTATAAAAAGCTTTTTACCGAACATATTAAAGCTCTGTACCACCGGCAGATTTGTGAACCTGTCACAGTTGCCGCAAACTCCGGTTATGAGCAAATTCGGGAACTCAAGCTTCAGTTCTTCGCAGTCCGAGCTATAATCTCCGCAATGTATCACCAGGTCCGGCCTATAAGTGCGCAGGATATCCTTCATGTTCTCTGTTGAGCCATGTGAATCTGAGAATGTATATATAGTTGGCATAAGTAAACCTCTTACATAATAATGAATATAATAAAACGAAGGGAGGGACTTATATATGGCTGAAAACTCGGAAACAATCTTGAAAGCGCTTCTTGGCGACAAAGCTGAACAGTTAACCGATAAGATGGACGTCGTAAACGATATATTAAATTCAGAGCAAGCGCAGGCGCTGAAAAACAAACTCGACTCTACAGCAATTCAAAAAGCATTCGAAGCCGGTGACAGCTCGCAGCTGCAGGGATTCATAAAGGCCGTCATAACCACGAAGGAAGGACAGGAGCTTGCTAAACAATTCGGAGCAATACTCCGCTAAGTCTCGGAGGTAAGCGATGGATGATTTTGAGAACCGCTTAAACAGCATATTGTCTTCACCCGATAGTCTGGAAAAAATAAAGCAGATAGCCCAATCCTTCGCCTCCGGCAACACCGACGGTGAGACGGCGGCTCCGGCGGAAAAACAAGCTCTGCCGGAGCTTTCCTCTTTTTTGAGCAAGGCCATGGGCGATTGGGCAAAACCGAGCGAAGCTGAAAAAATAATACGAGCCATACAGCCTTATCTGAGCGATGAGCGCGGGAAAAAACTCGAAAGAGCGCTGAAATTTGCCAAAATCTATAAGGCGGCAAAGAAATTCCTGCCTGAACTTGGAGGACCGGTAAATGATGAATCTATATAACGCCGGAAGCGGCAAAGTGAAGAAAATAAGCGATCAATTTGACCCTGACCCAACCAGATTGCAGAACAAACATGCCGAAGCAAAGCGTAGAGAAGAACGAGAAACTGAACGCTATGAAACAGACTCAACACGAAGAAATGCGGAGGCTACAGGCCCGCTGCGCTTAAACTCGCTTCTCAACGCTAAACGAATAAGCGGAAGAATAAATGCCATTCTTCCCGGTAACATGAACATGGAGGATCTGCTTATATTTGTTATTCTCATGCTGCTTTACTTAGAAAAAGAGGACGAAGAGATACTCATTATTCTCTCCATCCTTCTTTTGGGCGATTTGAATATTACGCAAGGGAAACCCCGTCTTCATCAATAAGTTTACTCGGCAAACTCTCCATTCGGAAGAATAAAGGAATAATCCTCCGGCGCGGAAAGCTTTGCTCCCTTTAGAGTCATGCGATAAACTATCGTTTCCCCGTCGTAAACCTCGTTTGAGAGAAGAAGCCCGGTATCGAGCGAGATATAATACTCATACCGGTAACCGAGGCTTCCTTCGTATGTGCTGATATGTATGCAGTATTCTGAGCCGAAGGGAGCGTATTCCGCTTTTATTATGTTCTCCGGCGGCAATGAGGAAAGCTCTTTATATGAGCCCGACATAAGAACGGCGTCCTCTATCTCCTTTGTTCTGAGAGCGTCTCCCCTGTCACCCTTAATAAGCGCAGAATCGTCTGAATACCATATATAATAATTATCCTCAGTCAGAACAACATCTTTCGTAAAAGAGGAAAACGCGGCGCTCACGTGCACGACTTCGCCGCGCACAAAAGCGCTGACCTGGCAGCTTTCCGAGCCGCCAAGCCAAAAACTCTCGACGGAATATTCGCTCGAATAGCTTTCCGGCTTGTCAAGCGTCTCAAGGGCGAAAGCGAAATTGCTCTCGTCAAGGGAAATATATACGAGCCCATCCCCTTCCAATCCTGCTCCTTCATCGTTATCCACAGGAACGGAACCCTCATTGGAGCCCGCAAAATGCACTTCTGCCGTTTTTTCATTAAAGCCGACTAGAGAAATAATCAGCAAAATAAGAATTATAGCGCAGCAGCATATTATCACCGCTGTGAAAACATTCTTTTTGCCTTTCATCTTCTTTCCTCCAAACGCTAAGGTACTTTGTGGCTTAAAACGGTTTCGGTCTCTCAGAACGCTTGCCGAAGCAGTAAAGTATCGCTTCCGCTATTCTTTCGCAGGCTTTGCCGTCACCATACGGGTTCACGGCAGCAGCCATCTTTTTATACTCCGCGGGAGAATCCAACAGCTCTGTTGCAAGCTTATAGATAGTATCCTTCTCCACGCCCGCAATCTTTACCGTGCCGGCTTTAACGGCCTCAGGACGCTCAGTCTCGGTTCTCAAAACAAGCACGGGTTTACCTATGGACGGAGCCTCTTCCTGTAACCCGCCGGAATCCGTCATCACAAAGTACGCGCGGGACATGAGATTATGCATCTCAACAGCGTCGAGCGGTTCAATAAGCTTAATGTTATCGATCCCGCCGAGTATTTCGTGTGCCGTATCGCGAACCACGGGGCTGAGATGAACGGGATAAACGATAACGACATCTTCCCTTTCGAGAGCGAGCTTTTTCACGGCGGCAAAAATATTTCTCATTGGCTCGCCGTAGTTTTCGCGTCGATGGCAAGTCAAAACAATAAGACGCTTTGTTTGGTCGAGGTTTCGTATTTCGTCTACGGCGGAAACAAAGTCCTCACGCACGGTGTATTTCATGGCGTCGATAACCGTGTTTCCTGTGATGAAAATGCCGGATTTAATTCCCTCAGCCGCAAGGTTTGCGCGGTTTCCGTCCGTCGGGCAAAAATTCAGATCGGCAATATCGCCGGTAAGGCGGCGGTTCATTTCCTCGGGATAGGGTGAAAGCTTGTCAAAGGTGCGAAGACCTGCCTCGACATGCCCCACCTTTATGCCTGCGTAAAAGGCCGCAAGTGATGCGGAAAAGGTCGTCGTCGTATCGCCGTGTACGAGGACAAGATCGGGTTTAGCTTCCTTGAAAACGCCGCTCAGACCGGTAAGAGCTTTTGTGGTTATCGAGTTGAGCGTCTGCTGAGGCTCCATTATATTAAGGTCGTAGTCCGGCTTAATATCAAAAATATTCATAACGGAATCGAGCATTTCACGGTGCTGTGCCGTGACGCAGCAGAGGCTTTCAAATTCCGGATATTTCGAAAGCTCCTTTACGAGTGGCGCCATTTTTATAGCCTCCGGCCTCGTTCCGAAAACAGACATTATGCGTATCTTATCTCCGGCGGCATGCATTGAATTATATTCCTTGTCATGCTGCTCTTGCTTCTGCTTGTTTTCATGGTGGAATGTTTTATAAATAAACACGCCAACGATCGCGGCAACGGCAAAGGTAAGAAAGAAAATAATAGCTTTTGCGCCGCCGCTCGCCGTTAGGACAACGGCAGACAGTCCAAGGACGGTGCTCACACAGTAAAGCGTCGCTACTGCCTGCTTCTGGTTGAGACCCATGTCTATAAGTCTGTGATGGACGTGTCCCCTATCCGGTTTCATCGGGTTCTGGCCCTTGAGAATTCTGCGGAGGAATGCAAATGTCGTATCGAAAAGCGGAAGGCCGAGCACTATAAACGGAACGGCGAAGGAAATTATCGCGTACATCTTGAAAACGCCCAAAACCGACATTGTCGAGAGGACGTAACCGAGCAGAAGCGCACCCGTATCGCCTGCGAAAATCTTCGCTGGATTGAGGTTATATGGGATAAATCCGAGGCAGCCGCCCGCAAGCGCTGCCATCATGAGGGCTACGTTGCCCTCGGAGACGAGCAGCGCGATAACAAGCATCGTGAAGGACGCTATTCCCGAAACGCCGACAGCGAGACCGTCCAGCCCGTCGATAAGGTTAACGGAATTCGTTATCGCAACTATCCAAATAATCGTGATAGGAACGGATAAAAAGCCGAGGCTGAGATACTGCGACTGCGAAAATAGGTTCGGGTTCGACAGAACCATTATCGTTACGCCGTGCAGCGTTGCAACAACGGCGGCGGCAACCTGCCCGAGCAGCTTGATCCACCATTTTATGCTTATCATATCGTCGATAACTCCGATTATGACGATAATAACGCTGCCGAGCAAAATTCCGCGAATTTTAACGTCTATCTCAACAAAAAGCAGAACGCTGAATATGAAGCCGAAGAAAATCGCGAGTCCGCCGAGGCGGGGGATCGGATGGTCGTGCATGCGGCGGTTATCCTTCGGAACGTCTATCGCGCCCACTTTCTTTGCGAGGCTTTTTACAACAGGCGTCGCCGCAAAACTCATTACAAAGGCCGATACAAGCGCAACGAGGACCTTTACGAGTATTTCCAGATTAATAGGTGTTATCATGGATTGCTCCTTTATCTTTCAATAAAGCCGACCTTTTTGTATACCTTGCGGAGGGTCTTATAAGCGACGCGGGAAGCCTTTTCCGCGCCCTCGCGGTAAACCTGAACGAGATAATCCTTGTTCTTGAGGTAATCCTCCGCCTTCTCACGGACAGGTCTGAGACACTCAACGACTGCTTCACCTACTGCAAGCTTAAAGTCGCCGTAGCCCTTGCCAGTGAACTCGTTTTCCGTTTCTTCGATGGTTTTACCCGTTGCGACGGAATAAATCGTCATGAGGTTGGATATGCCTTTTTTGTTCTCGGGATCGTATTTTACGACGGTGTCACTGTCTGTCACGGCTTTTTTGAAGTTGCGTATAATGTCCTCCGGCTTATCCATGAGATAAATGCAGCCGCCGGGGTCCTTGTCCGACTTGGACATTTTGTTCTCCGGCGTCGTGAGGCTCATTATGCGGGCGCCGGTCTTGGGGATAAAGGGCTCCGGCATGGTAAAAACGTCGCCGTATATGGTGTTGAACCTATGGGCTATGTCGCGCGTGAGCTCAACGTGTTGCTTCTGATCCTCGCCGACGGGGACAAGATGCGTCTGATATAAGAGGATGTCGGCCGCCATGAGCGCGGGATAGGTGAAGAGTCCGGCGTTGATATTATCGGCATTCTTGGCGGACTTATCCTTAAACTGCGTCATTCTGGAAAGCTCGCCGAACATCGTGTAGCAGTTGAGCACCCACGCAAGCTGAGCGTGCTCGGGAACGTGGCTCTGGATGAACATGACGTTATCCGCCGGGTCAAGACCGCAGGCAATATACTGTGCGAGTTGGTTGAGCGCTCTGCGGCGCAGGCCCGCCGGGTCCTGACGGACCGTTAATGCGTGCTCGT
>JAEEUX010000249.1 GCA_016290695.1 Oscillospiraceae bacterium | reverse complement strand
TCAAAGGATATCCTTATAGTGGAAATCCTTGAGGATTGCAGCGCGACGCCGGAGCTCCTGAACGCCTGCAAAAGCCTGAAGAAGAACGGATATCTTATCGCGCTGGACGATTTCGTTTTCAAATCGGGCTATGAGGAGCTTCTCACCTATGCCGACATTATCAAGATAGACTTTATCCAGTTCTCCAAGGAAAAAGAGCTCAGAGACATCGTAAGCCGCATTAAACGCGTCGGCAGGAAGGTGCTTCTGGCGGAAAAGGTTGAGACGGAAGAGGATTTTCGCCTTGCAAAGGAGCTTGGCTTCGTCCTTTTCCAGGGCTATTTCTTCAGCCGCCCGCTTATCCAAAGCAGGCACCATCTGAGCCCGATGAACCTCAGTCGTCTCCAGCTCCTGCGGCTCGTTTATCAGCCGGAGCTGAATTTCCAGAAGATTGCGAACGTAATAAAGCAGGATGTCGTCCTTTCGCACAAGCTGCTTAGAATAGTAAACTCGGCGTATTACGGACTGAGCCTTTCGATAACGGGCATACTGCACGCGCTCACAATCCTCGGCACGGAGGGAACGCGCAAATGGCTTTCCTTCGTCGTAATGCTTGACTGCGACGGCGATAATGAAAAAATGCTCAGCCGAATGGCCCTCTCCCGCGGCCTTTTCATGGAGAGCATGGCGACGCGCCTGAGAAGGAAAAAGGATAGAGATATGTATTTTCTGTTCGGCCTCTTCTCCCTTGCGGACGTCCTCATGGAGGCGCCGATGGACGAGGTTCTTGCGCAGACGAACCTTAGCCCCAAAATCACCGAGGCACTCATTTCGGGCGAAGGCGAAATGGCGGAGCTTCTGAGCATCCTCATAAACTATGAGCGCGCGGAATGGGAAGCCGCGGTCGAATGTGCAAAGAAATACAAAATAACCGAAGACGAAATATCTCAGATTTACATAGAATCCATAAGTAAAGCATACGAAATGCTGTAACGCTTATTACTTTAAGAATCGAAGGGAGGGCAATGCTTTGGCTAAGGGAATGTTTGGCTCTGTAGACATGATAAACCGCGGAATGCAGGTGGCATGGCTCAGAAACGAAGTTATCCAGAACAATCTTGCAAACGCAGATACCGTTGGCTTCAAGGCTTCGGAGGTCGAGTTCGAAAACTATTTTGCCGATGCGCTTGCCTATGACCAGGAGGCCTCGGGCAGCCTTGTAACGACGCATGAAAGGCACATTTCCGGTAAACCCATGCTCGTAACGACGGACGATAAGCACATCCCCCTCGGAGAGAAGATAGTCGTGGACGACATTAAGCCCCAAATAGTCACGGAGGACACCACCGCCATCAGGTACGACGGTAACAACGTGGATGTCGAGCATGAAATGGTCGAGCTCGCGAAAAACTCCATAGAGTATTATGCGCTCGTCAATAAGGTGAACTCCGAGTTCAGAAAACTCGACACCGCAATGAACGTAAGCTGATAGTTTAGGAAAGGAAGCTTGTATATGGGATTTTTAAGCGGAATGGACATAAGCGCTTCCGGCCTCACAGCCCAGCGCACGAGAATGGATGTAATAAGCGAGAACATCGCCAATATTGACACGACACGCACGGAGGACGGAGGCCCTTACACAAGGAAATTCGTCGTCCTCGAAGAGCGCAACACAAACTTTTCCGACGTTTTGAACAGCCGCCTCGGCGTAAAGCGGGGAAAGGACTTCATGGACCTTGCCATAACCCATGAGCGCATGATCAAGGAGCCAAGCCTCGCTTTTAAAAACCGCTATGGAGACGACGATGACTACGCCGGCGTCAGAATAGCCGAGGTGGGGAAGGATACCTCCGATTACGGCCTTAAATACGACCCCACGAACCCGGACGCGGATGAGGAAGGTTACGTCCGCACGCCTAACGTGGATACGGCGCAGGAAATGGTGGACCTCATGGAAGCTTATCGCGCTTACGAAGCAAACATTACCGCCTTCAACGCATATAAGGATATGGCGGTAAAGAGCTTTGAAATCGGCGTCTGATCAGACGGGAGGATACTTAAATGGCAGAAATTTCAGGAATCGGCGGTGTGGGCGGCATTGATAAATTCGCCGCTCTGTCTAAGCTCGGAGGTCTCAGCTCCACAAGCGGGACAAGCTCCCTCGGCAGCATAGGCGACCTTATCGATATCGAGGAAGGCCAGGAAAAATCAAGCTTTTCCGATGTTTTGTTCGACTCTATCGAAAACAGCGAGAATCTTAACGACACGACGGCTGTCGATACTTTTTCACTTCTGAGCGGCAATACCGACCACGTTTCCGATATCCTTATAAACGCGAAAAAATCGGAGCTCGCGGTGAACCTCACCGTCCAGCTTCGCAACAAGGCGATGGACGCCTATAAGGAAATTATGAACATGCAGGTATAAGCCTATGTGGTGGGAGTACACGAAGGCAGTGCTGCTTATCGTCGTGATAATAATGGCGGCGTATTTTGCCACTAAGCTTATCGCGAAAAACGGCCTGAACAGGCGCGGCGGCGCGGAGGTTAAGATAATCACCTCGCGCCCGCTGAGCAGAGACAAGCAGCTCCTTATCGCGGAAATAAGCGAGTATATCTACATTCTCGGCGTAAGCGCCCACGAAATAAGCCTTATAGACAAGGTGCCGAAATCCGAGTTCCGTTTTTCGGAGCCCGAGGAGGCTAACCCCTCGGGGCGGACGATGAGCGATTTTGCCAAAGAATTCGCCGAGCGCTTCAAGGGCACGTATCACGACGGGAAATAAGCCCCGGAATAAATTTGCGCGGTTCATGGAGGAAACGCATGGAGGAGAAAATACAGCGGCTGCTATCGCCGCGGGTAAAGATAAAATTTCGGCGCACGCTGCTTATCTCGGCCCTGCTGTCTCTGACGCTGCTTATCCCGGCCTCCGCAGCATTTATAGACACGTATAAAGAGATATTCGAGGGCGACTCCGAATCGCTCAAGATAATCATTGAGCTTACTCTCATAGCCCTTTTGCCGACCATACTTATCATGATGACCGCCTTTACGCGAATAGTCATCGTCCTTTCAATGGTAAGAAACGCAATCGGCCTTCAAAATATGCCGCCGAACATGGTGGTGATCGGGCTTACCCTGTTCCTTACATACTTTGTAATGTCTCCTGCCATCACCCAGATAAACGATACCGCCTTGCAGCCTTATATGAACGACGAGATAGGCTATACGGAGTTTGCCGAGCTTGCGATGGACCCGTTGAGGGACTTTATGTTCAAGCAAACGTATACGACGGACCTCGACTTTTTTATGGATCTGTCCGATACGGACAGAAATACCCCGATGGACGAGATCCCGAGCAAGGTCCTGATTCCCGCTTTCATTACGAGCGAACTGAAGCACGCTTTTGCGATAGGCTTTTTCATCTATATCCCGTTCATCGTGATAGATATGGTCGTCGCGAGTACGCTTATGGCGATGGGCATGATGATGCTCCCGCCGGCGACTATTTCGCTCCCGTTCAAGATCATGGTTTTCGTACTCGTGGACGGCTGGCAACTCACGATAGGGACGCTTATCAACGGATTTGGAGGTTAGGCTGATGCTTTCGCAGACTGAAATAATCTCGGTAATGAAGGACGCGGTGTATACCGTTCTCATCGCGGCGATGCCGATGCTTATAGCGGCGCTCGTAATAG
>JAEEUX010000248.1 GCA_016290695.1 Oscillospiraceae bacterium | reverse complement strand
AAACGCACAGAAAACGTAAAATTCCTTGTGCTCGTTCTGATGGTATGAAAGGAAGGTGTTTATATGCCCCCCCTGCTCAGGAGTCGAAGCAACGAAACACATTACGTATTTCTTAACACCAAAAGCCGAGCCGCTTTTGAGAAGCGCCTCGCAGCTTCCGTCATGCCTCGACGGAAGATCGTAAAAATCTCCGATATTATGTGCAGCCTTTTCCGCAACCTTCGCAGGGAAAACGTGGGCGTGCGTATCTATTATGTCAAAATCTTTCCATGTGTACTCAGAATTAATCATGCTCTTCATCTCTAATGCTATAAAGGGCGGAGATGACAGTCCCCGCCCTTTGGATTCATATACGGTCAAACGGCTGCTTCTATTGCGCGGAGCGGTTCATTCCGCTGAAATAATATAATAGTACACTGGCTGACCGCCGTTTACAACGGTAACTTCCGCATCCGGGTTTTCCTCTTCAAGCTTCCGAGCAAGCGCATTTGCTTCATCCTCGGAAACGTCCTCCCCGTAGTAAACGCTGATAAGCTCCGGCTCAAAACCGGCTACCGTGGCTGATATTTCGGCAGAAACCGCTTCAATATCGTTATTGGAGCAGAGCAGCTTGTTTTCAAGGAGGGCAAGATAGTCACCCGCTTTAATCTCAGCATCGTCAAATACCGAATCTCTTGCGGCATAGGTGAGCGTGACAGTGTGTACGAGGCCGGCAGCCTCGTTCATCGCCGCCTCTATTTCCTCCGCGCTTGCCTCAGGGTCGAGCGCAATCAAGGCGGAAACGCCCTGCGGGACTGTGGCCGTGGGGATAACGACTACGTTTTTCTCCGTCATGCCGACGCACTGGCTCGCTGCAAGGATGATGTTTTTGTTGTTTGGGAGAACAAAGACCGTCTCCGACGGGGTCCTGTTAATTTCCTTCAGAATGTCCTCGGTGGATGGATTCATCGTCTGGCCGCCGGAAATAACTCCGTCCGCGCCCAGCTCGCGGAACATATCCTCAAGCCCCGCGCCAGCACATACGGCGACGACGCCGACAGCCTTCTCCGCCTTGGCAACAGCGGGTTCTTCCTCCTGCTGTATACCGATTACCTCGGTATGCTGGAGGCGCATATTTTCAATCTTCACAGAGATTAGATGCCCATAAGTAAGGGCCTCGGTAATCACCTTGCCGGGGCAGTTATTATGAACATGAACCTTGATGATCTCCTCGTCGTCCACGACAACTATGCTGTCGCCCAGGGCGTCGAGAAAAACACGGAGAAGCTGCGGATCCTTTTTGTTTTCCCTGCCGATTATAAACTCCGTGCAGTAGGCAAATTTTATGTCCTCGGTGTTAAAATCGGAGAAATCCGCCTTTGCCTTAACCGCGGGGGCGGCACTCTGACTGATTTCAACCTCCTTGCCCAGAAGTGAATCAAGCATAGCCTGAATGATTATCATATAGCCCTTGCCGCCGGCGTCGATTACATTTGCCTTTTTCAGAACAGGGTTCTGGTTAACGGTGTCCGCAAGGGCGACCTGACCCGCCTCTATCATGCGCGAGAGGACGAATTCTATATCTCCGCTTTCCTCGGAAGCGGAGACGGCTGCCTCCGAAGCTAGGCGCGAAACCGTAAGTATAGTGCCCTCAGTGGGCTTCATAACGGATTTATAGGCCGTGTTTACGCCCTCGAGAAAGGCGTTTGCCATCTCAGAAGCGTTTGCGGAGGCCTTATCCTTCATGTATTTGGCAAACCCTCTGAAAAGGAGCGAAAGGATAACGCCGGAGTTTCCTCTGGCGCCGCGAAGGAGCGCGCTCGCGGCGATGTCAGCCGTGGCGCACAGCTTCTCGGGTTCCTGCTTCTGAAGCTCAGCCATGGCGTTGCCTATGGTCATGCTCATGTTGCTGCCCGTGTCTCCGTCCGGCACAGGGAATACGTTTAGCTCGTTTATTTCCTCCTTATGCCCGTCTATCGTAACGGCGGCGGAAATAAACATCTTTTTCAGGGAATGTCCGTCAATATATTCTATCATTGCGAAAAGTCCGTCCTTTCAATATGCGCGGGAAAAGGGATGACCCGAGTTCATTCGGGCATTATCGAATCAACGAAAACGTCTACGCTTTCTACCTCGACGCCCGTATCTATCGAAACCTTATATCTGACCTCATTTATTATCGAGCGGCAGATAACGGGGATATTCACTCCGTTTTTAACGATTATGTGAAGCTCGATCGCAATGGCGTTATCGCCCCTTGCGCTTATCTTGACGCCCTTGCCCATGACCTCTTTTTTCAGCAGGTGGACAAGCCCGTCGCTGACGGAACGCATAGCCATTCCGCGCACGCCGAAGCATTTAGTCGCAGCGGCGCCGGCAAGGTTTGTAAAAACGTCGGCAGAAATGTCAATCAAGCCGGTCTCGGTCATTATTTTTACCATGTCCGTCTATCCTTTCAAAAAACGAATTACAGCCGCGGCGTGAAAGACCCGGCGGCAAAAAGCGCATACAGCGCATATCGGAAACAATTATATTTCGGCTTATTATAGCACAAGCGAAAGGAAACTACAAGAAAAATCGTGTATACCGGCTTTGCCGTTCGGCGGCACAGCGGAATTCACGGGTGTCCGGCGCAAAATAGTCTTTACAAATTATTATCGTTACTTTATACTAACAATGCCGATGTATGGGCATTTATCAAGCTAAGGAGGGCTTCACTTGGGAAATAGCTTCAACCTCGTTCTCTCGGCTCTGCGAAAAGAAAAGAACCTCAGCCAGCGCGAGGCTGCCGCTAAGCTCGGCGTATCTCAGGCGCTTTTGTCACATTACGAAAACGGAGTACGCGAGCCAGGGCTTCAGTTCATTTCCCAGGTCTGTGATTTTTACGGCGTATCCTCCGATTATCTTCTCGGTAGGAGCGCTCTGCGCAGTCAGACTGTTTTCACAGAGGATGAGCTTTCTGAAATTAAGCCCTGCGTCGAGGCATTCATTACGCTCTTTCATGAGCTTACTGACATGAAATCGAGAGAAGACGCTGAGAACCTTACTTCCCTCATTTCCGCGTTTATATATAAAATCCACCGCATGTTCAACCCCTTTGACGGCGGCGAAGGCGTTAAGACCGCCTATTCCATTACGCTCACTGAGGCGCTAATGCATTTGCGCGAGGCGCAGCTCGTGGCTCGCAACAGCGGCGGCACCAACGAATTCAAGCTGCCCGACGCGCTCGTTAAACAGGTAGAGGACGAGCTTGATATGCTTTTCAATGAATGACCGGAGGCTTATACCCCATGATAGAACAGGAAAACATAAGGAATTTCTCGATAATCGCCCACATCGACCATGGCAAAAGCACGCTTGCCGACAGGCTGCTTGAGCTTTGCCACGCCGTCGACCCTCGCAACATGGAAAACCAGCTTCTCGACAACATGGAGCTGGAGCGTGAACGCGGCATTACCATCAAGGCCCGCGCCGTCGGCCTGACCTATCACGCCGCCGACGGGCAGGACTACACCCTCAACCTGATCGACACCCCGGGCCACGTGGACTTCAACTACGAGGTCAGCCGCTCGCTGGCGGCCTGCGAGGGCGCGGTGCTGGTGGTGGACGCCTCCCAGGGCGTCGAGGCCCAGACCCTGTCGAACACCTACCTGGCGCTGGACAACGACCTGGAGATCCTGCCCGTCGTCAACAAGATCGACCTGCCCGCGGCCGAGCCCCAGCGGGTCAAGGATG
>JAEEUX010000247.1 GCA_016290695.1 Oscillospiraceae bacterium | reverse complement strand
GTGCGGGCGGAAGTTATTTGGTTAATCCAAAGTCTGACGACCTCTCAGTCAGCCTGCGGCTGACAGCTCCCCTTATCCAAGGGGAGCGAAGGCGCTTCGCGCGGACGACCCTTCAGTCAGCTTCGCTGACAGCTCCCCTGGAAGGGGAGCGAAGGTGCTTCGCGCGCGGACGACCTCTCAGTCAGCTTCGCTGACAGCTCCCCTTATCCAAGGGGAGCGAAGGCTCAGTCGGTACCATTTTTCGCTTCCTTATCCAAGGGGAGCGAAGGCACGGCGCGATGGGTTTCGAGCTCACGGCGGAGGGCGGCGAGGCCGTCCGCAACGACCTGATTCTTCTCGTTCACCGTGAGCGCCTCGCGCGGGCAGGCGAGGACGCAAAGCGGGAGCTGGCCTTCCCTGAGACGGCGCAGGCAGCCGTCGCACTTCGAGGCGCGGAGGGCGCGCCGTCCGGTCTTTTCCGCAGTCTTTTCACCCGCGCTCTGCCTCGCGCTTGTGCCCGCGTTCAGAAGCGTCGCGCCCTGTTCCCCCGCGCCGGAAACACTGCATATCGCAGTATTGTCATCCTCCGCCGCTGCATATTGTATCGCGTCAAAGGGGCAGACCTTGCCGCATTTTTTGCAGCCGACGCAGCCCGCGGCATTCAGCTGGACGGTGTTCGTATCGCGGTCCACGCTGAAGCAGCCCTTCGGGCACGCCTCGGCGCAGGGGTGCTCCCTGCAATGCATACAGCCGTGGACGAACCAGGTTATGCTGAGGCTTTCGCCGTCGCCGTACTCGTTGCGCTTAAGCTGCCGGAACGGGAGACGGCGCGTCACGTCGACTTCGTTTTCGTTTATGCAGGCCATCACGCAGGCGCCGCAGCCTGTACAGCGTTCGGGATGGAAATTAAAATGTATATTCATTTTACACCTCCGGCTCCGGCGAAACCCTGCAGCGGACGCTTCGATAGCCGGGGAAGCCGGAATACGGGTCCAGATGGTTCCAGCCGATTATACGGTTCACGTCGGCGTCGTCCGCGTAGCTCTGGAACATGAAAACTGTGCCGCGTTTGGCGGCCTTCGTAAGCTCTGAGCGGACGTGGATGGCGCCGGTGGGCGTCGTGACGGTGATGGCGTCGCCCTGCTTTATGCCGAGCTCCTTCGCGTCGTCAGGGTGGATTTCCGCTGACGGCTCGGGGCGGAAATACTGCGCGGAGCGGACGCCGTGGAAGCGCGAATGGAAACGCGTCGGGATGCGCGAGCCGGCGACGAGCGTGAGCGGATACTCCGATTTACCCCCGCGCGGGAGGCTTTCGCGGTAAGTCGGGAGCGGATTGAGGCCGTATTCTTCGGGTATGCGCGCGATGGTCTCGGAATAGAGCTCGATCTTTTTCGTGGGCGTGCGCAGGCCGAGGCGCAGGCTTGCGCCGGGGAAATAGGGCTGCTTGCCGGGGATGCGCGCCGCCGCGCCGGAGGATTTGAGGTCGGCGAAGGTGAGGCCGATTTTCATAATAACGTGCCGCGCGATCGCCTCGTAACCGCGGCGAAGGAGCGGGTCGTCGAGCTGCATCGCCTCGGCAAGCTCGCAGAGGATGTCGGCATCGGACTTCGAGGCGTAAAGCGGCTTGATCGCGGGGCTTACATAGCGCACGGCGGGGCCGGCGGAGACGAGCTCGGCGCGTTCAAGCGAGGTGCAGGCGGGCAGGACGATATCCGCCGCCCGCGCCGCGTCCGTCCAGAAAATATCGGTGTCCACGAAGAAATCGAGCTTCCCCAGCGCCTCCATGAGCCGCGAATTATCTATGAACATGCGGCGGTTCATGCCGAGGGCGAAGACGGCTCGAATGGGGTAGGGCGTGCCCTCGAGGATCTGCCGGCTGAGGTCCATGGACTGAAATTCGTCCACTATCTGCGCCCACAGCGGGAAGCGCTGCGAGCCGATCTTCGGCTTGCAGAGGCGGCGTCCCTCGGCGCTGAACGCGGGGTTGCGGCTATGCCAGGCGACGGAATTCTGATAGCCCGTGCCGTCCTCCGAGAGCGGGCGCGTCTCGTCGACGAATTTATCCCACTCGACCTTCAGGTTCAGCGCGTCCACGGGATACTCGACGGGCAGGTTGCCGCCCTCGGCGTCGAAATTGCCGGTGATGGCGAGCAGCGCCTGAATCGCGCGGCAGTTCTGCATTCCGTTTCTATGGTGCGGGATGGCGGCGCCGGAGATGGAGATTGAAAAACGCGGCGAGTCGGCGATGAGCTCGGCGGCGGCAATCAGCGACGAAGCCGGAATACCCGTGATTTCGGCGGTTTTTTCGAGGCTGAACTTCTTCACATAGCGCTTATAAGCCTCGAAGCCGTGGACGTAAGCGGCGATGTAGTCCGCGTCGGTTTTGCCGTGCGCGATGAGGTAATTGCCGAAAAAATGCGCCAGCGCGCCGTCCGTGCCGGGGTTCGGGCGGAGGTGTATGTCGGCGAGCTTCGCGGCGGGAGTGTACTTCGGGTCCACGACGAGTATGCGGCCTCCGCGCTCCTTGAAGTCGTCGAGAGGGATGCCCTGAGTGTTGCCGCTGTAAAAAGGATTGTATGCCCAGCCGATAAACAGGTCGGAATTATTAATATCGGGCGTGGTGAGCGAACCGAAGTTCAGCTCGCTCGCCATCCTGTAGGACTGGTGGCAGGCGCTCGATTCGGTGCCGTAGTTCAGCGTTCCGAAGGAGTGGACGAAGCGCTGAAAAACCGGGCGGTACCACTTTGAGTAGCCCGTATAGAAGGCGACGGCGTCCGCGCCGCTTTCCTCGCGTATTTTGAGCAGCTTTTCCGCAATCTCGCGGTAAGCATCCTCCCAGCTTATGGGCTCAAACTGCCCGCTTCCGCGCTCTCCGACGCGGCGCATGGGCGATTTTATGCGGTCCGGGCGCAGGACGTATTCCTTGTAGGCGTAGCCGAGCGCGCAGAGATTGCCGCCGCCCTGCGGATTGGAGGGCGTGATTTGGCGGATTTCGTCGCCTCTGAGCTCGACGTCGATTGGGCAGCCGCGCGCGCAGACGCGGCAGATGCTTTTGCGTATCTCTGTTCCCATGGAGCTTCCTTCTTCCTTTTTCGGGGTTTGTTATCGTAATTATAACGAGGGGCGGGGGTCTTGTCTAATATCCCATTGGAATAGTTGGTAATAGAAGAAGGCTATAGCGGGCGGGCAGCCCGGGCTGCGTTCCGTTCGCGTGACGGTTTATTTAAACATTTAAAGAAAAAAATTATTTTTTCAAAAAAAACCTTGACAAAGGTGAAAAAGCGTGATTTAATATGCTCAATCAAATTACAGCAAAAGGCAATGACGAAGACGGCTGAAACGCCGAGCCTTCAGAGAGCCGGCGTTTGGTGCGAGCCGGCGGCAGATCGTTTCAAAGCATATCACTTCCGAGCCGGGAATCCGAAGCCGCCCCTGCGGCGCGATTGAGGCGTTCCCCGTGAGTTCGCGGCGTTATGGCGAGGGGCTTGTTGGAGCCTGCTGAGCGGCGTTTGCAGTTGCAGACGCAATTTGAGTGGTACCGCGGTTAGTTTATTAGCCGTCTCAAGATACATCCTATCTTGAGACGGCTTTTTGTTTTTTGTCTTGCTCGGCTTTTTCGTGGGCCGGGGGCTTGCCCCCGGCATGGCAGTTGAACTTCACACAATGTCATATGGTTGATAATACTAATTGTCACACTGTAGGGGCGGGCGACCTCGACCGCCCGCCGCGCATAGCGCGAATAGGCGACCTCTCAGG
>JAEEUX010000246.1 GCA_016290695.1 Oscillospiraceae bacterium | reverse complement strand
GCAGGTAATACTTTGTGTATTGCCGAGTATTTTTGGACGATATGACGGAATATTCTGCAAGTAAGATATGTGCCGGGAATTATGCGGTGTTGCCTTAGTTATTGCGATTAGAATTCCGCGTTTCCTACCGTTCTCGGATATGGGATAACGTCGCGTATGTTGGATACGCCCGTGAGGTACATAATAATGCGCTCGAAACCGAGGCCGTAGCCCGCGTGCTTCGTGCCGCCGTACTTGCGGAGGTTAATGTACCACCAGTAGTCCTCCTCGCGCAGATGGCATTCCTTCATCCTGTCGAGCAGAACGTCGAGACGCTCCTCGCGCTGGCTGCCGCCGATAATTTCGCCCACGCCGGGGACGAGAAGGTCCATCGCCGCGACGGTCTTTCCGTCGTCGTTCAGGCGCATGTAGAAGGACTTTATCTCCTTCGGGTAATCCGTTACGAAAACGGGCTTCTTGTAGATTTGCTCGGTAAGGTAGCGCTCATGCTCGGTCTGGAGGTCGCAGCCCCAGTCCACGGGGTACTTAAAGTCCGCGCCGCTCTTTTTAAGGAGTTCTATCGCCTCGGTATAAGTTACCTTCTGATAGTCGCTCTGAGCAAGTGCGGTGAGGCGCTCAAGCAGAGTTTTGTCCACAAAGCTGTTGAAGAATTCAAGCTCCTGTGTGCAGTTTTTAAGAACATAATTGATAACGTACTTTATCATATCCCAGGCAAGCTGCATATCGTCGTTCAGGTCGGCAAAGGCAATCTCCGGCTCAATCATCCAGAACTCCGCAGCGTGGCGCGCGGTGTTGGAATTCTCCGCGCGGAAGGTGGGGCCGAAGGTGTAGACGTTGCCGAAGGCCATGGCGTAGGTCTCCGCCTCAAGCTGGCCGGAAACGGTGAGGTTCGTGCTCTTGCCGAAGAAATCCTGCGAAAAGTCTATGCTGCCGTCCTCGTTCTTGGGCGGGTTGGCAAGGTCCATCGTGGTAATCCTGAACATTTCGCCCGCGCCCTCGCAGTCGGACGCCGTGACGAGCGGGGTGTGGACGTAAACGAAGCCGCGCTCGTGGAAGAAGCTGTGGATAGCGTAAGCGACCTCGCTGCGGACGCGGAACACCGCGGAGAACAGGTTCGTCCTCGGGCGCAGATACGCCTGTTCGCGCAAAAACTCGACGGTGTGGCGCTTCTTCTGGAGCGGATAATCGGGCGTGCTGAGCCCCTCCACCTCAACAGAGGCCGCCTTGAGTTCAAAGGGCTGCTTCATGCCCGGGGTAAGCTCAAGAACACCCGTAACCACAACGGACGAGCCGATATTGAGCTTTGTTATTTCATCATAATTTGCGAGCTTTTCGCGCTCCATAACGACCTGAATGCCCTTGAAGCAGCTTCCGTCGTTAAGGTCTATAAAGCCAAAAGCCTTGCTGTCTCTGAGACTGCGTACCCAGCCGCCGACCACGACGGTCTTGCCGGAAAACTGCTCAGGCTGGGCAAATATTTCTCTCACTAATGTTCTTTTCATGCCAATGCCTCCTATTATTCAGCGCTATGCTCAATTTTATCAAAGAATTTATAAAAGTCAAAGAGATAATCGTAAGATTCGATGAGCTCGTCCCGTATGGCGGGGCTGTTGAGCGTTCTGTCGATTTTTCTCTGGCAGACGATGTCTATCGTTTTGCGGTTGTACCACTCGTCAAGCGGCGGGGCGGGATTGCCCTTTTTCTTGGCGTATTCCTCGCCGCGAAGGACAAAGCGCGACTGCGCCCTGAGGCTGTTTGCCAGCGCGACAAAGCTGCGCGGCCTTGCGTCCAGCGCCTTGCGGAAGCGCGCCATCATTGCGGCGGGCGCCGCGTAAACGCCGAGGCCGAAGGCGTAGCCCTCCGGGTTTATCTCGAACCACATAACCGGCGTCTGCGCCCAGTTTTCCGCCGCGCTGCGGAAGCTGAACCACAGATGATCCTTATAAGGTCCCCTGCCGAAAAGGCGGCGCGCATCGCGGTAAATGCGTGAAACGTGCAGGTTCAGCTCCGCCTTCGGGTGCTTTTCCATGAAGGCGTCGAAGCATTCGTTCGCCAGCTCCTTAAGCGGCGTCTGGACATAGTCAAGGTACTCCTGCTTGTGCTCGGTGAACCATTCCTTATCATTATTGAAGCGGATACCCCAGAGAAAATCCGTCGTTTTATCCGAAAACCCGCTGAACATGGCCATTACCCTCTTTCGGATATTTTGATGATGTTTTTCTTTTCGCCCGCGACGAGAAGATGCTCGTCGGCCGTAAAGGTGAAATCTCCGCTCGTTATCGGGACGAAGCGGCCCTTTTTCTTCGCGGCAATAATGTTGATGCCGTATTTCGCGCGGATGTTCAGGGCGATGACCGTCTTCCCGAGCCACGCAGTCGGCGTTTTTATCTCAAACACGGAATACTCCGGTGTGAGCTCAAAATATTCAAATATATTGCCCGCGTTGAATTTAACCGCCGTGCGCTTCGCCATATCGCGCTCGGGGAAAACTATCTCGTCCGCGCCGATTTTAATAAGGAGCTTCGCGTGGCGCTCGTTATCCGTCTTTGCGACGACGCGCTTTGCTCCGTTTTCCTTGAGAAGCGACGAAATCTCCAGCGCCGTCTGGAAATGCTGCCCCATGCAGACGAAGCAGCAATCAAAATTGCTCACGCCAATCTGCTTGAGAACGAGCTCGTCCGTGCAGTCGCCTATTTGCAGGCGGGTTATCGGCCATGATATGCCGTTGACTATTTTTTCGTCGGAATCGATCGCCATAACGTCGCAGCCAAGCTCCATGAAGCTTTTGGCAAGCTGCTGCCCGAAGCGCCCGAGCCCGATAACAAGCATATTTTTCAATTCGCAGCCTCCGTTTATCCAATGATTATTTTTTCAACAGGCAGCTGCAGCCTCGCGCCGCGTTTTTCCGCGACCGCCATGAGCGCCGAAACGCTGCCGAGCCTTCCTATATACATAAGGAGCATTATAACTATTCTCGAAACCGGCGCAAGCTCGCGCGTTATCCCCGTACTGACCCCGACGGTGCATACCGCAGAAAAGGTCTCGAAGAGGACGTCCTTCGCCGGAAGCGGCTGGGCAAGCAGGATTATAAGGCTTCCCGCAAGCGCCAGAATGAGCGTATAAACGCATATCGCGTAGGCTCGGCTCACCTGCTCGGCATCAAGCCTTCTGCCGAAGGCTTCCGCATCCTTCTTCCCGCTCACTACGGAAAGCGAGGAGAGCGCGACGGCGACGATGCTTGTCACCTTCACGCCGCCCGCCGTGGAGCCGACGCCGCCGCCGACGAACATGAGAAACAGCGAAACGAGCCAGCCGCCGCCAGACATATTGGTGAAATCCGCCGTGTTGAAGCCCGCCGTCCGGAAGGTGACGGACTGGAAAAACGAAGCAAGAACGCGCTCGCCAAGGCTCATTCCGGCAAAGGCCCCGTCAGCCTCAGAGAAGAAGAACACCACGGCCGGGGCAAGGACGAGCACCGCCGTCGCGAAAAGCATGATCTTCGTATGCAGCGAATAGCTCGAAAAGCGCAGCCCGTTTTCAATGAGGTCGCCCCATATGAAAAAGCCTATGCCACCGATCAAAATGAGCGCCATGATAACGGTGTTCACAAGCGCATCACCCGCAAAGGGCGTGAGCGAGGAATAAGCGCCGAAAACGCCCATGAGGTCGAAGCCCGCGTTGCAGAAGGCGGAAACGGCGTGGAACAGCGCGAACCATATTCCCCTGCCGAGGCCGAGC
>JAEEUX010000245.1 GCA_016290695.1 Oscillospiraceae bacterium | reverse complement strand
ACGATGTTAAGCTCCATGTCGGCGATACCTCCGTCACCTTCAATAACGGCATTACCGTTTCCTTCAACGAGCTCACCGCTGCTGACCTCGACACGAAGAACAAGAGCGATCTGATCACAGTTAGCATGACCGGCACCAGCATTCCTGCCGGCGGCGCTGCTACCACCATTACTTACAACAATCTCAGAGCTTCTGACGACGCTCATCTCGATGCAGGCAACATAAGCATTGCTGCTCAAGGCAGCACAGCCGGCGGCGATGTAACCTTTACGGTCACCAATGGTACAAAGACTTACAAAGCAGTCTACACCGAAGCAGAGCTCAATGACAATTTGAAGTTTTCCGACGCCGAAGTTACCGGCACCACCGCTTCAAAGGTTATGACCATGAAGTTCACCGCAGATGACGGAAGCTCCTTAACTTTAGACTTGACCCGTGCGAAAACTCTCGCCGGCACCGGATCTGATACCGGAATTAACGCTGCATCTGGCGGTAACGCAGCTAACTTGTCCAGCTCTGCCGCAGGCACCATCCCCGGCACAGGCACCTCTCACAACTACTCCAAGGTTTTCGGCAACGGCAACACCGCTCTTGACGATTCCGGAACCTCCTCCTTCACCGTTATCTCCGAGAAGAACGACGGTCTCACCTTCCAGATCGGCGCCAACAGCGGCGACGAGCTCATCGTAAACGTAGAAAAGTTCGACGCTCAGTTCCTCGGTGTAAACTCCGCGAAGGTCTCCACTCAGGAAGCCGCCTCCGCCGCTATCGAAGTCGTTGACAGCGCCATCAACCAGGTTTCCAGCCAGCGCGCATACCTCGGCGCTATCCAGAACCGCCTCGGCTACAAGATCAACAACCTCGATACCTCCTTCGAGAACCTGACGAGCGCAGAGAGCCAGATCCGTGACATAGACATGGCCAAGGAAATGACCGAGTTCACGAACGCTCAGATCCTCAGCCAGGCTGCGACCTCTATGCTCGCGCAGGCTAACAGCCTCCCGCAGAATGTCCTTTCGCTCATCGGCGGCTAATAACCAAACAACAGGAAACATTACGCTTCACTTACCCCCATATCAGTGCTCGCATCCCCCGCCAATCGGCGGGGGATGCCTTTTTTGTCCAGAATGAGCCTTGCGTCGCTGTGGCTGTGGTCACATCACATTGAAAACCAAAGAAATCGACGAAGAGTTTAGCTATCGTGGTCGAATACCTAAAAGAGTTTTGTGTTCAGAAAAAGCAACACACAATTTGTGCAATTATTCTTGAATTCAACACACGCGTGCGTTACGCGGTATTCAATGGAGGTGATTCTATGGCGAACATCGGATTCTGTGAGAATTTAGTGGTTAAATTCAAAAGTGATAGAAGCTGTCTTTCTGATAATGAACTTATAGATCCTATAACATCATTGCTGAGCGACTGATTGCGTATAATCACGGAACGATTAATGAAATACAAGCGGAAAGTATCGAACGAAATCTTGATAGGATTATCGATGAGTTTACTGAGATGAAAAAAATACAGGGCGCAGCAATGGCGCTGCACCCTGTTTCATATATTTTCACATATTCTCAGCGAGGTAATTTATCGCTTCCGCAGCGTCGCAGGCTATGCCGCAGGCTTTTCCGGCAAGCTCCGGCGGAACCTCGGGGTAACCCTCATGCCCCGGATAATCGAGATAACCGCGGTTCACGCGGAAAAGCCGCGCGTTCGGAATTGCCGCCGTTATGCGCTCGAAGGGCCAGCGGATGACCCCCGGCGTATTGAAGCCGACGCCGAACTCAATGAGCAGGAGCTTCTTATCCTCGCTTGAATCCACAAAATCTATATAACGCTGCCGCTCGGCGCGGTAATTCTCACCGCGGAACACTATATCCGCAAGCTCTCCGCAATATGGGCAGCGAGGCAACGCCTCTGGGCGGCACTCAAAGGTGTCATGGTCTATGTTTTCAAGCACATGCGTGAGCGGTTCAAGGCTGTTCCATGTCTTGCCGCAGCAGTTTTTCGAGCAGCCCATATTGTCGTAATGCCCCTGAAACTCAAAAACGCGCTCCATCGGGAAGCCCGCGCGATAAAACTGCCTGTCCGCATTAGAGGTGACGACGAACCAGTCCCTTCCCTCAAGCCACGAAAGCAGCGTCTTATAGAGCGGCGCGGAGGGGAAAATATTGCGGACGTAGTTAATATGCGTCGCCCAATACGCCCATTTGCGGCCCACGCTCCACTCGTCATCGCGCCTTCCGACGAGCTCATACTCGCAGTGGTAGCCGAAACGGTACATCTCCGGAAAATACTTTTTGAAGGCTTTCTCGTCGAAATAGCTCAGCCCCGCCGAGGCGGACAGGCCCGCGCCCGCGCCTATTAATATTTTATCCGCTCTGGCAGCCGTTTCTCTGAGTTTTGTTAACAAGTCAATCGTCGCATTGGATAATTCAGGCATATTAACGCACCTCCATTATCTTTTTATATCATTTTAACAATTGTATATTTTATTTTAATGTGGTATTCTACATTAAAAGGGGGAATGCAGTGTGTTCATGTACCGCGTTACCGACAGCACGGCAGATCCGAGGCGCAGCCAATACTTTGAATGCTCCGCCTGCCACCATAGATTTCCCGACGTTGAGGTTTTTAAGCCTTTTTTCGGTCTGACCCCGAAATATGTAAACAATTTGAAAGAAACGCTTGAGGGCGTCTTTACGCTTTTTAACGACTGCACGCCTGAGCGCTACGAGGAGAACGGCATTGTCCGCTTCTGCCCGTATTGTGGCGCGCCCTTTTTCCGCGTTATAGATATTTTTTCCGAGTGGGCGCGTTCCTACCGCTTCGCAGGGACGGATAAGTGGCTTAACGAAGAAGAATTCGCAGAGGCGATAATCCCAGTCGAGAACGACTGCCGCCGCGAATACGTCGGCTGGATAACGGAAAGACTCAAGGAGATGAAGGTCATTTAGTATCTTTCTGCTCTGAGTTTCTTATACGGTCGCGCACCTTAACGGCATACTGGCGCAGGTGCTCCGTAAACGGAATCTCGGTTGCAAAGGCAAAGATGAATTTCTGTTTCTCACGCAGGAGCCTGCGGCTGTTGTTTATGTGCTCCTTCAGCTCGTCGTATTTGACGACGATCTCGTATTCCTCCGCAAATCTGCGTATTTTGGCGACGATGTGAACCGAGTAGCAGAAGTCCAGCACGAACACGCCGAAGAAGAAGCCGATGAAGAACGAAAAAGCGAGGTTCTCGCTCAGCCAGTTGAGCGCCGTGAGTATGCGCGGGTGAACGAGAAAATAGTATAAAGCGCCGAGAATCGCCCAGAAGAAGGAGAATTTCGGGCAGATTATTCCCTTGATGTTCCCCCATTCATCGCTGTAATCCCAAAGCTCGACCTTCAGCCCGCGGATGAAAATTTCCCCCGCGATGAATTCAATAAGCGTCATGAAAACCGCCATCACGGCGAAGAGGACGATTTTTTCAAGGACGACGTTTTCTATCCCGCCGTATTTTTCAAGGCTCGCGAGAAGATACAGCATGCAGAGTCCGAAGCCGTAAAGCGGCAGATACGGCCCTACGAGGAAGCCGGGGTTCACCCATTTTTTCACGCCGTCCACCGGCGAAAAAAGCCGCCGATAGAATACTTCTATGCCCCAGCCGATAACGCTTCCGATAAAAAACAAAAACGCAAGAATCAAAACGATGTTCACTGTACTCACTCCTGAGGCTAAAAGACACATATATTATC
>JAEEUX010000244.1 GCA_016290695.1 Oscillospiraceae bacterium | reverse complement strand
CCCTCGACGCCTATATTTCCGTTCTTCGCGGAGGCAATGCCGATCACCTCGCCTCTGTCGTTCAGAACGGGGCCGCCGGAACTGCCGGAGTTGATCGCGGCGTCCATCTGGAAGACGTTTATACTCTTATTGGACTCGACGATTATCTCTCGGTCAAGCGCGGAAAGGATACCGCTCGTCATCGAATAAGTGAGCTGTCCGAGCGGGTTGCCAATGGCGTAAATCGTCTGCCCGACGCGTAGATCGTCGCCCGAATAAAGGGGCAGCGCGGAAAGACCCTTAGCGTCTATCTTAATGAGGGCGATATCATTATCCTCGTCGCTGCCGACGATTTTCGCCGTGTATTCATCGCCGTTAATGAAGGAGACCTTGATCTCGAGGTCGCGCTCGTCAGCCGTCTCGACGACGTGGTAATTCGTGATAATATAGCCGTCCTCTGAAATAACGAAGCCGGAGCCGCTGATTGCGGAGGAGGTTATCTGGCCGAAAATGTTCTGCGTGGCGACGTTCGTCTTAACGCCGACGCAGGAATTGATGGAATTTGCGTAAATATCCTCGGCGGAAAGCGTGTCGCCTGTGTATCTGACGCTGGAATTCGTGCTTCCGTCGGACGAGGACCCGACTATATTGAAGCCGGAGGGCAGCTCGTCTCCGTCAACCTTCTGGACTTCAACAGGATAGCCCTCCGAAACTACGTTCGGAGCGGAGGCGGAGGCATTGCCCGAAACCGTCAGCCCATCAAGGCTTGAAATAAGGATACCCGTTCCTATGCCCGCCGCGCCCGCGATTATCACGCAGACGAGGCAGATTGCAATGATTTTAGCCGCGCGGTGGTTCTTTCTTCTGTAATGGTACTCGCCGTCGTAACCGGAATACTGCCCGGCAGCGTTATACTGCCTGCCGGCGCCGTAATTATCCGCCGGAGGCGTGGGGCTGTAATTACTGTTAGGATAATCGCTCATGATAAATATCTCCTTCTATTACCGCGCCGGAAACCGGGCGCGGCGAAATGTATGGAAAACCGGTAAACTATGGATAAACGCATTCGCTGGGCGCTGAAGCCATTACCGAACAAGCGCCTCGCGAAAAAAGGCGGAGCCGTTCGGGAAAGAGAGAGAAAGGAAAGAAAAACCGAAATCTTCACGGCTCCGCCTCAACTACACTTAGAAGCTTACCAGTATATTATGTACTTTTCATGAACGATTATAGCATATTTTTTGAACTATTTCCATGCGTTTTTACCGTTTTGCGGCTAAATTGTTACTCGCCGGCGCAGAGCCGTCTGCCGAGCATGACGCCCATCGCGGAGGCCATCATGAGGCCGCGCGTCCAGCCGCTTCCGTCGCCGAGGCAGTAAAGCCCCGCGACGCTCGTGCTCAGCTCCTCGTCGAGCTTGACTTTATTTGAATAGAACTTCACCTCCGGCGAATAAAGCAGCGTTTCATCCGCCGCAAAGCCGGGCACGACATGGTCGACCGCGCGGATGAACTCGATGATATTCGTCATCGTGCGGTAGGGCATGGCAAAGGTTATATCGCCCGCGACGGCGTCCGGCAGCGTGGGGCGGACGTTGGATTTATCCAGTTCCTTCTGCCAGGTGCGTTTGCCCTCGATAACGTCCCCGAAGCGCTGAACCATTATCCCGCCGCCGCCGAGCATATTCGTCAGCTCGCTTATCCTGCGCGCAAAGGTTATGGGTTGGTTAAAGGGCTGCGTGAAGTTGTGCGAGCAAAGAATCGCGACGTTTGTGTTATTAGACTTTAACTCTTTGTAAGAATGGCCGTTAACCACGCTCAGGCCGTCGTCATAATTTTCCTGGCTGACAAAACCGCCGGGATTTTGGCAAAATGTGCGAACCTTATTCTTGAAGGGCTTGGGATAGCCGATAAGCTTCGACTCGTAGAGCACGCGGTTTACGTCCTCCATAATCTCGCTGCGAACCTCGACTCTGACGCCGATATCGACGGTGCCGGGCTTGTGGTGGATGTTATGCACCGCGCACTGATCCTCAAGCCAGCTCGCGCCGCCGCGACCCGCCGCAATTACGGTAGAGCCCGCGAGAACCTCCGTTTCGCCGTCCTTAGTCTCCAGAACCGCGCCGAGGCAGACCTCGTCCTTAATTATAAGCTCGCGGCAGAGCGTATCGAAAAGAATCTCCACGCCGTGCTCAAGAAGGTAATTCTGAATCGCGAGATAAAGCTCCTGCGCCTTCTCCGTCCCGAGATGGCGGATAGGGCAGTCCACGAGCTTGAGGCCCGCCTGAATGGCGCGGCGGCGGATGGCCTTCACCTCATCGTCCATTCCGCGGCCCTCGACGTGCTCGTCCGCGCCGAACTCAAGGTAAATCTTATCGGTGTAATCTATAAGCTCCTGCGCCTTCGTCATGCCGATGAGCTCCGGCAGGTCGCCGCCAACCTCGGCGCTCAGCGAAAGCTTGCCGTCAGAAAACGCGCCCGCGCCGGAAAAGCCGCTCGTGATGTGGCAGTAGGGCTTGCAGTTGAGGCATTTTTTCGTCTCGCTTTTCGGGCAGTGTCGGCGCTCGACCGGGCGGCCCTTTTCAACGAGCAGGATTTTTTTATCCGTGCCGCGGCGCAGCATTTCAAGCGCCGTGAATATTCCGGCAGGCCCCGCGCCGACTATAAGAACATCTGTTTTCATGTTAATTCACCTTATATATCAATTTAGATTAACTACATTTCCGCCGAATTTCTTCCTAAGCGACGCTTCAAGCTCGTCGAGCCCGGGATAACCGTAAAGCCGCGCGGTGTTCTTCAGGATTTCGACGGAAAGGCTCTCGCCGCGCTCCTTCGCCGCCAGAACGTCCCTCAGGCAGAGGGAAAGCGTCTTCACGGAATAGGTCAGCAGCTCGCTGTAAAGATAATTGTCAATCGCCGCCCAATGGCTGCCATTTGCCTGCGCCGAGCTCTGCGGGCGGCCCATTGAGGCAAGAAACGGGTACTTTTTCGACGAAACCGCCGTCCACTCCGCGAAAACGCGGGTAATATCGTCGACAAGGCGGCGCTTTTCCTCGCTCACGGCGGGCAGGCGATCCTTTATCTGCTCGTACTCGTCGGGGAAGGTCACGCGCATCATGTAGGCGTATTTGAGCGTTACGAGATTGTCCCCATTAGCCAGCGCCGCGTCAAGGTCGTTAAGATACGCTTCGAGTGTATCTGTTTTCCAAACATAGTGCTGCGCCGAGCGCATGATTTCAAAGGTCTGCCAATCGTCCTGACATGAGGCTCTGCCGCCCCGGTTCTGCGTCTCGCCGAACATCTTCCATTCGCGCTTTACGATGGCTTCAACAAGCTCTTTTTTGTCCATATTGACCTCCTGTTCTGCCACTTTGTAAGAATAATGAACATACTTACCTCATTGCACATAAAAATAAAAATAATAAACTCGTTTTTGACGCCGCTTGTCCTCGGCAAAAACACCTGCCCCTCGCGCCGACCAACGAGGCGGGAGCGGAACGCGAAGCGCACCTTATTCGCCCCAGACGGGCATACGGCGCAGTGAATCATCCTGTATGTGCGCCTGTATCTCGGGGCCGTGGTCGAGCAGGAAATCGGAGTTCGAGCCGCTCAGCCCCTCCTTTTGCAGTTCTTCAATGATAAGCTGCGAGATGCGCTCGATTATCTGGCCGCTCGCGGCGACGTTCTGCGCCGAAATAAAGCCGTCCATCATCATCGCGACGTCTGCGCCGAGCACGGGCAGCTCCTTCGGCGCGCGGTGCATCCATTTATAAATC
>JAEEUX010000243.1 GCA_016290695.1 Oscillospiraceae bacterium | reverse complement strand
CGGCGGGAGATTTTAGCACGGCGACTTTGTCGCCGTGCTTCAAACGAGACCCGCTTCGCTGGGCTCTCGTTTGATATACTCGCGCTCATCGCGTCGGCTCCGCTCTTCGGCTCCCGCCTCCTTGGTCGGCGCGAGGGGCAGGTGTTTTTGCCGAGGCAAAGCCCCGTCAAAAACGGTTTTAATTCTATTTTCCATATAAGGGAAGCTGCTCAGGCAGCTTCCCTTTGCGGGTTTAATCATTTTCCATTCCGCAGCTTCGCAAAAGGGTATTATTATAGCAATAGCGCCTTTTTGCAAATCTGCGGGCACTACTCAGAGAGGTGATCGGTCATAAACGCAGAATACGCTGTCGAACTCAAAAACATCACAAAAACCTTTGGAAAGGTCGTCGCGAACAAGGATGTCAGCCTTAGCGTGAAACGCGGGGAGATCCTTTCTCTTCTCGGCGAAAACGGGAGCGGCAAAACAACGCTCATGAACATGCTTTCGGGCATATATTACCCCGACGCCGGACAGATTTTCATTTCCGGCAAGGAAGCCTCCATTAGGGACCCGCACGACGCGCTCGCGCTCGGCATAGGCATGATACACCAGCATTTCAAGCTGGTTGACGTTTTTACCGCCGCCGAGAACATCGTCCTCGGCTTGAAGGATAAATATGAACCTGCCAAGGTCTGCGACAAGGTCCGCGAAATCTGCGCCAAATACGGCTTCGACGTGGACCCCATGCAGAAGGTCTACGATATGTCCGTCTCGCAGAAGCAGACGCTTGAAATAGTCAAGGTTCTTTATCGCGGCGCGGATATCCTTATTCTCGATGAGCCCACTGCCGTCCTCACGCCGCAGGAAACTGAAAAGCTCTTCTCCGTAATGCGCAACATGAAGGCGGACGGCAAATCCATCATCATTATCACGCACAAGCTCCACGAGGTTCTCTCCGTGTCTGACCGCGTCTCCATTCTCCGCAAGGGCGAATATATCGGCACGGTGGAAACCAAGGACGCAAATGAGCTCATGCTCACGGAAATGATGGTCGGGCAGAAGGTGTCGCTCAATATCGAGCGTCCCGAGCCGGAGAACCCGCACATCCGCCTCAAAATAAAAAATCTCTCCTGCCGCGACAGGGAGGGCGTCAAGGTCCTCGATAACGTCTCATTTGAGGCATATTCCGGTGAAATTCTCGGCATTGCCGGCATTTCCGGCTGCGGACAGAAGGAACTGCTTGAATCCATTGCCGGGCTTCAGAACGTAGCCCCAGGCAGCAGCATAGAATTTTTCCCGCCCAACGATGAAACGAGTCCTCGCCAGCTTGTGGGAAAGAGTCCTAAGGACATCCAATCTTACGGCATATCCCTCTCCTTCGTCCCGGAGGACAGACTCGGCATGGGTCTTGTCGGCTCCATGGGCATGACGGGAAACGTAATGCTGAAAAGCTACAATGAGGGCCATTCCTTCTTTCTCCATCAGAAGGAGCCGAGAAAGCTTGCCGAGCAAATCATGGCTGAGCTCGAGGTAAACACGCCGGGCATCAACACCCCCGTCAGACGGCTTTCCGGCGGAAATGTGCAGAAGGTGCTCGTCGGGCGCGAAATTGCCTCCGCCCCCTCCGTTCTGATGACAGCTTACGCCGTCCGCGGACTCGATATAAACACGTCCTACACGATTTACCACCTGCTGAACGAGCAGAAGAAGCGCGGCGTCGCCGTTATCTACGTCGGCGAAGATCTAGACGTTCTTCTTGAACTGTGCGACCGTATTCTCGTCCTCTGCGCGGGCAAGCAAAACGGCATAGTGGACGCAAGAAGCGTTACCAAGGAGCAAATTGGCATGATGATGACAAATCTCAGAAACGGAGGCTCTGAAAATGAATAATCCCTCCGTTTCCGTCCGGCATTCAAGCTCGGAGCCGCTTTTAAGAATAGCCCGGCGCGACGCGCTCCCGCTTTGGCGCTCGTGGTCGATAAGGGTGATTTCGGTCGTCTGCGCGCTTATCGTTAACGCGATATTTATTTATTTCGTGACTGACCTCAACCCCGTTCAGGTTTACAGCGTTATGTTCAAGGGCTCCTTCAAGTCCGTTTATAAGTTTATATGCACCCTCCGCGACACGACCTTCCTCCTCGGAATCGGCATCGCACTCGCGCCCGCGTTCAAAATGCGTTTTTGGAACATCGGCGCCGAGGGGCAGGTACTCATGGGCGGCCTCGCCACAGCGATAGTCATGATTTACTGCGCCGATTTTCCGACATGGCTCCTGTTCCTCACGATGATAATCGCAAGCATGGCGGCGGGCGCGCTTTGGGGCCTCATTCCGGCGCTTTTCAAGGCGAAATGGAACACGAACGAGACGCTTTTCACCCTCATGATGAACTATGTCGCCATCAATCTCGTTCTCTGCTTCACGAACCTCTGGCGCGGAAGCAAATCCTCTATGGGAACGATTAACGTCGCCACCAAGGCGGGCTGGTTCCCGGAGCTTTTCGGCTACCGCTTCTCGCTGAACATCATAATAATCCTCGCCTTCACCGTTTTGATGTTCATTTACCTTAAATATTCCAAGCACGGCTACGAGATAGCCGTCGTAGGCGAATCGCAGAACACAGCGAAATATGCCGGAATAAATGTGAAAAAGGTCATCATCCGCACGATGATTATTTCCGGCGCTATCTGCGGCATCTGCGGCTTTATCACCGTCGCCGGGCGCGACCAGACCATCTCGACAGCGACCTCGGGCGGCTACGGCTTCACGGCGATAATCGTCGCGTGGCTGGCTAAGTTCAACACCTTCTACATGGCGCTTATTTCCTTCGTGCTGATTTTCCTCGAAAACGGCGCCGCGCAGATAGCCTCCGCTTACGCCTCCCTGAACGATTACGCGGCCTCGATAATCACGGGAATAATCCTTTTCTTCATCCTCGGAAGCGAATTTTTCATCAATTACAAGCTTATTTTCAGGACAAAAACGGCAAAGGAGGCGAAATAAATGGCTACTCTTATCGCTTGGATAAACCGCTCCATTTGGTTCGGCACAGTCATCATGTTCGCCTCGCTCGGTGAGATTATCACGGAGAAGGTCGGAAACCTCAATCTCGGCGTTCCCGGAATCATGTTCCTCGGCGGCTTTGCAGGCTTCGCCGGAGCGTATTATTATGAAAACTCCGTCGTCACGCCGAATTTCGCCCTGTGTATACTGATTGCGCTTATCTGCGCCTTCGCGGCGGCGGCGCTGGGCGGGCTTATTTACAGCTTCCTCACCATTTCCCTGCGCGCGAACCAGAACGTCACCGGCCTTGCAATCACGATTTTCGGCATGGGCGTCGCCAATTTCTTCGGCGTTCGCGTTCTCGGCGGCGGCACCTCCGTAAAGGCGGTTTACGCAAATTCCATCTTCACGGCAAAAATTCCCTTCCTCAGCGAGCTCGGCTCCTTCGGCAATATTTTCTTCTCCTACGGCTTTATGATTTACGCGGCGATAGTCTGCGCCGTAATAATCCATAATTTCCTCTACCGCTCGAAAACCGGGCTCAACCTCCGCGCCGTGGGCGAAAACCCGGCGACGGCGGACGCCGCGGGCATAAACGTGGAAAAATACAAGTATCTCGCCACCTGCATAGGCGCGGGCATCACTGGGCTCGGCGGCGTGTACTACGTCCTCGACTACGGCTACGGAACCTGGTCTACCGCGAACTCCATCGAAGCGCTCGGCTGGCTCGCCGTCGCGCTCGTCATATTCGCAACGTGGAAGCCGCTGAACATTATTTGGGGCGCGT
>JAEEUX010000242.1 GCA_016290695.1 Oscillospiraceae bacterium | reverse complement strand
GGGCCGCGGAAAACGGGGTAATCAGCGCTGTGGATGGTGTTTATCGCAGCCAGACCCTCAACGGCGACTATGCCTTCGCGGTCAGCGGGAACGACGACCTCGAAGTAGCCCTTATCGTCTGTTCTTACGCCGTCGGACGAAAGAAGAGAAGCCTCGGGGCTTGTGAGCGGGCTGCCGTCACCGCCGAGCATTGCGGCGTTGGCGATAGGCGTCGTGCTGCCGTCGGGATTGATTTTAAGCGCATAGCCGTAGGCGTTGCTGCCGTTAACGTAGCAGGAAAGGGAAACGGCGACGGGCGGCTGGTCGGGGTTGGTGGAAAGAGCGAAGAGGACGTTATCGTCGTTATTGATCTTCATGCTCATATCGGTAACGAGCTTGCCGTTTACTACGATAAGAGGCTCGGCGTTAACGCCCCAGAAGAGATTGTCGCCATAACCGTCGAGTCCGGCGGGGAAATGCTGGTCATGAAGGTCAAGAATAAGCTGGCGGAGAGTTCTTTCAACGCCCTTGCCGGGAAGAATTACGGCCTTCGCCTTGAGCTCAAGGACGCGGTTGAGGCTTATGGAAACATAAGCTGCGTCGATACTCTCGATCTCTTCGTTGGCGGATTTAGCGGACTCATTGAGGTTTATCGCCGCGAAGCCGCCGATTTTAACTATTCCGTCGGCAGGAGCGCTCGAAAGAGTAACGCTGCCCTTGGAGTCAAGAGTTCCTATCTGGTTGTCTGCGCTGTCAAAAACGGGGACATCCGGGAAATCATTTGCAGAATAGGTGAAGGTCGAGAAATCGAGTATCCAGTTGGTAGCAGAGACGGTATAAGAGCCGTCCTCGTTGTTAACGGCCTTTACGGAGATTGCAAGAGCCGTACCGGCTGCGGAGGTGGAAACGATGATGTTGTCGCCCGCAGAGATGGACGCAACGTCAGCCGCAACGGACATCGTCTCGTTGTTTACAACGACGTAAGGCGTAGCGGTGATGCCCCAGCACTCCGAGATAAGGAACATATTATACGTTGCGTCTATTCCGGCGGTATAACCGGCGTCCACGCCGCCGTCGAAGTAAAGCTCATGGGCCTTTCTCATGAGGCCGTCGACCGTCATCCTGTCGGGGATGATGGGCTCAGCAGCAAGGATGAGCTTTCCGTCAACGCTCATGCTCAGATAAACCGTTCCGGCGTTTGCGGAGGGCTTCGGAGGCGCGGCTTCGTCCGCGGAAGCGGGCGCGTCGTTTGCCGCGGAAGCGGCAGGAGCGGCAGGAGCAGCAGGAGCAGGCGCAGCGGAGGGCGTGACGAAAAGGTTCATCGCCGCGAAGCCGCCTACCTTTACTATGCCGTCGGCAGGAGCCGCTACGGAGCAGCTTCCGTCAGCTCCGGTGGTTCCGAGCTGGTTCCCGGCGCTGTCGAGCACTGCGGTATCGGCAAGAGGCGAAGGATTATAGGTGAAGGTCGAAAAATCGAGGACCCAGTTCGTCGCCTTGACTGTGTATGTTCCGTCGGCGTTGGCCGCGCTCTCGAGCCCGACTGCGAGTGCCATGCCGTCGGCAGCCGTGGAGATAACGACGTTATCGCCGAGCGCGACGGGCGCGACGTCAGCCGCAACGGAGAGCGTCTGGCCGTTGGTTATAACATAGGGCGTCGCGGTGATGCCCCAGAATTTCGAGATAAGGAACATGTTGTAGGTAGCGTCAATACCTGCCTCATATCCGGCAGCCGAGCCGCCTTCAAAGAACATGTCATGTACGGTCTTGATAAGTCCGTCCACCGTCATCGTCTCGGGAACTACGGGCTCGGCGGCAACAACGAGCTCGCCGTTCACGCTTACGGAGACGATTACTGCGTCGGCCGTGCTGCCTCCGGCGGAAGCCCCGCCCTCGAGGTTCGAGATGGGATTGGTCGCCGCACTGAGGCCGCCCGCGTAGGCGGGGTCGTTGTAGTTAGCGAAGGTGATGAAGCCCGAGGCGGCGTTGTCAAAATAGAGTGAACCGCCGTTGAGCTCGTCAATCGCAACCGGTTCTCCGGCAGGAATGGTCTTTGTGGTGCTGGCGTAGGTCTGGGCGTCTACAAAGGTAATGTCAACCGCACGGCTGAAGCTTGCGCTGCCGCTGTCGCCCAGATAGAATGTGTAGGTGTTCATGCTTGCGTCCATGAAAAACGGTCCATAGACATAGTTTTCCATAACGTTGTTCAGCGTGATCTCAAGGCCGCTGATCTCCGGTACGGAAATCGTTGCGCTGGCAAGGTCCGTCGCCAACGCGGCAGGTGCAAGTCCGATAAGGAAAGCAAGTGCCATCAGAATCGCGAGTGCCTTTTTCATTTGATATCCTCCCCATGATGATTGCCGGTCAGCTCCGGTTGAATACCGTTTTTCTGCGGAAGGCGCTCTTTTTGCGCCCTCGCTCAGCATCCCGGCTATGCCATCATTCGCCTCTCCGGCGCCCGAAGCCGCTCTGTGCTTTCAGGGGGCTGAGCAAAGGGTCCTTATGACGCTTCGGAACCTTTTTCAGCCTCAAAAAAGCGGCTTGAGCGCATACGGGTGTTTAAGAGCAACGAATGTAATAGCCTTTTCAATGGATTTTTTGGGACTTTTTAAGCCTCGTGCCTGCCTTGACTTGCTACGTTCATTCTTTTATAATATATGTCAAGGCTGAGGCGGCGAATTAGCCGTCCCTGTTCTTTCTCCGGAATAGCGGTCGCTTGTGGAAGGGTGGACCGCTAGGCTGTTTATTTTTTGTAAGCACTTTGGAAAATGAAATAATCATCTTGTCGGCAAATTTTCCATATCACTTTGTCGCGCGCTCTTGAAATACGCAAAGCATGTCTGCGAGCGCACGACTTCGTCAGGCGAGAAGTTTTCTCGACAATGTGATTATGCTTTAACAATCCTCAATGCTCGAACTGGCTGTTGTAAAGCTCGGCATAGAAGCCGCCCTTTGCCATCAGCTCTTCATGCGAGCCCTGCTCGACTATGTTGCCGTCCGATACACAAAGTATCAGGTCGGCATTTTTTATTGTGCTCAGCCGGTGGGCTATTATGAAGCTCGTTCTTCCCTGCATGAGGTTATCCATAGCGCGCTGAATGAGGATTTCCGTTCTGGTATCGACAGAGCTCGTCGCCTCGTCGAGAATCAGTATCCTCGAATCGGCGAGTATCGCGCGGGCAATTGTTATAAGCTGCTTCTGGCCCTGCGAGATATTCGTCGTTTCCTCGTTTATCTCAAGGTCGTAGCCATCCGGCAGGGTTCTGACGAAATGGTCTACCTGCGCGGCCTTTGCCGCCTCTATGACCTCCTCGTCCGTCGCGTCCGGTCTTCCGTATCGAATGTTCTCCATTATCGTTCCGGCAAACAGCCATGTATCCTGAAGAACCATGCCGAACTTCGAGCGCAGGTCGCGCCGGGCGAAATTGGCAATGTTCATCCCATCTACATAAATAGCGCCCTCCTGGATATCGTAGAACCGCATCAGGAGCTTCACTATCGTCGTCTTCCCCGCGCCTGTCGGGCCGACTATCGCCGTTTTCTGCCCCGCCTTGACGGAGGCCGAGAAATCGCGGATAACGGGCTCGCCCGCTTTGCTGTGCGTTTCCTCCTCTGCCTGAGGCATCGGGAACGGGAAACCGTCCTTCGGCATGTTTTTGAGCATTTCGGGCGGTATCGGGAATGGCAGCGCCGGTTTTTCGGGCTTCGGCTCGTAGGCGAAGGAAACGTGCTCAAAGCTCACTGCGCCGTCAATGGGGTTAGCCTCAGTATTATACTTGATCTCGCCGTCCGCTTC
>JAEEUX010000241.1 GCA_016290695.1 Oscillospiraceae bacterium | reverse complement strand
GCAAGCGCGAGCTTCTCGCCGGTAAGTGCTCCAAGGGCGCGGACGGCAAGCTGAATGTCGGCGTAAAGGTCGGCCACCTCAGCACCTTCGTTGTGCTGGATAAGGAACTCAAGAGCTTCGCCGACGCGGACGCGCACTGGTCGGCTGACGCGGTCGACTTCGCCGTAGCCAACGGCCTCATGAACGGCACCTCTGACACTTCGTTTGCTCCGAATATGACGCTCAACCGCGCAATGCTCGTCACGATTCTGTACCGTCTCGCGGGCTCTCCCGTTGCCATGGCAACGGACAAGTTCACCGACGTTGCGGCGGGTCAGTGGTACACCGAAGCAGTCGCATGGGCGGCAGCAAACGGCATCGTAACCGGCAAGACCGAGACGGCCTTTGCACCGATGGACAACATCACGCGCGAGCAGTTCGCCACCATGCTCATGCGCTACTGCAAGTTCGCTGGGCTTGACACCGCGAAAAACGCCGATCTCGGCGCGTTTACTGACGCTTCGACTATCAGCGCTTACGCCAAGGACGCGCTCGCCTGGGCTAACGCCTCCGGCATAATCACCGGACGCACGGCGACCACCATCGCCCCCACCGGCAGCGCAACGCGCGGCGAAGCGGCAACCATGCTCATGAGATTCATGCAGATGTAAGAGCGAAGCGCAGCGACGCAAAAACACAATAACACACAACGCGGGGCCGCAATCAAGCGGCCCCGCGTCAGCATATACAAATTGCAGTGAATCATCCTTGCAAACATGTGACGTTGTTTGCCTTCCATTCTGTAGGGGTGAAGCCAAAATGCCGTTTAAAAGCCGCTGAAAATTTGCTGGCGTTCGCATATCCGCAATGTCCGGCCACCTCTGTCACAGAGACTCTTTCATCAAGAAGCATGTTTTTCGCCTCCTGCATACGAGCCTGCGTCCTGTATTCAAAAATCGAGACCCCATACATCTGGCGGAATACTCTTTGCAGAGTCGTGCGGTTCAGGCGCACCTTCGCTGCCAGTTCTTCGATGGAAATGCTTGAAGACAGATCTTCACCCAATATTTTTCGTGCGGTGTGAACCTTGTTGCCCGCGTCGCCGCTGAAATAGCGATAGTCAATGCTTTTTCTGTCCTTGGCGTCAAGAAGCGTGATGATAGCCTGGACTGTAAGAAGCTTTCTGTGGCACTCGCCGTATTCTTCGGGGAGCTGAAGGAGCTCGGAGAATATGTTCTTGAGCATGTTTGTCGCCGGAAAGCATAGACAGGAGCTCGCTTTTACTGCGTCCCGAAATAACGGCTTTTTCTCAAATCCGTCCGTCTCAAATATTCGGTTGAGAGTCTCTGCAAGCATATCCGGCAAGACGATGATGTTTATACAGCGTATGCCTCCGTCACCGAATATGCACCGTCTTGCGCCGACACGGCTGTTGAATATGCATACGTCGCCTTGCGCGGCAGAAGCAACATGACGGTTTGCCATTTCAAAATCAGCGCGCCCTTCCACAAGATACATGATTTCAATGTAATCGACGGAGGCGCTTTCTTTTTTGCTCAAGGGCTCGTAGGATTCAAGCTCGGAATACACAAGCTCTATCCCCTTAGCTATCCTGTAGCTGCGCATAATGCCCTCGCCGGCTTCGCTTTTCAGACGATATGCCTTTTCAGCGTCCTTGTCACAAATGATATACATATACTTTTGAAAGAGCTCGTCTGCGTCCATTCTGTTCATACCGCTTTCTTGCATATTTGTTCTCCTATGTTCAGGATTTTTGTTTACGGAACTCGCTTATCAAAAGAATCACGCCAATAATCAGCACTGCCGCATCGGTAAAGAGCTGGGCATAGAATACGCCCTCGACACTGTTTGTAAATACGCGGGGAAGCAGCAGCACGAGAGGCAGGAAAAGCAACACCTGACGCAAAACCGTAAGTATAGCGGCGTTGCCGCCTTTTCCGATCGCCTGGAAGAATGTGATGGCAAGTATAAGCACGCCGTATGAGATATAGGGAGAGAAAAGCACTCTGAGCATCGGTGCGCCGGTCTCGACTATCGCCGGGTCGGTGATAAACATGGAAAGCATGCTTTTCGGCGCCGCCATAATGGGAATATAGAAGAGCGCGGCGAGTATTGTGGCCATAATCATAAAGGCTTTGTTAAAGGAACGGACTCGGCCGAACTGCTTTGCTCCGTAGTTTGTGCCTATCGCGGGCTGGTAACCCTGACTGATGCCCCAAAGGGGGATAAAGGAAAATGCCTGAAGGCTGAGCGCTGCGCCGAGGATCGTCTGCCATGAGCCGCCTCCGCAGCGTTCCACCGTGTTGTACATGACCGTCTGCTGTACCATCGTCATGACCTGCATCAGCATCGCCGATATTCCGACGCTGAGAACCGGCTTCGTAATTGAACCAATCACGCCTATCTTGTGGATTTTTACATTGTCGCTCTTTTTTGTGAAATATATCATTGCCAGCACCGCCTGGAAAAGCTGCGCCGTGATGGTGGCGACTGCTGCGCCGAGTATTCCGTTTTCTGTTCCGAAGGCCGTGATGAGAACGGGGTCGAGGATGATATTCAAAACAGCGCCAGAGCCCATGATGAGCATTGCGGATTTAAGCTTGCCCTCGCCGCGCATAACCATGTTGGAGGCCTGAGCAAAGTTTACGAATAGGGAGCCGAGAAATATAATTTTTAAATATCTGTCAGCTTCGACGAGAATATCCCCCTTGGCGCCGGAGAGGGCGAGGAGAGGCTTTGTGAATATCAGACCCACAGCCATGATAACAACCGACAGAATGATAACAAGCGCTATAAGATTGCCCATTATCTTGTCGACAGTTTCCTTATCCTTTTCGCCGATCGCCCGTGAAAGAACGGAAGCGGAACCCGTTCCTATCAGCGTGGAGATGCCGCTGTTGAGAAGCGTGAAGGGATATGAGACCTTGACAGCCGTCATGGCCGCCGGACCGACCATCCTTCCCACGAAAACTGCGTCCATAAAATTATAAAGGCCGATGACAACCATTCCGATGATTGCCGGGATACTGAGCGAAAGCATTGTCTTGACTATGCTTCCGCTTACAAGTCTTTCTCTTGTATTGTCGCTGCGCATTGATTATACAACCTTTCTTGCTAAATTGTTAGTTGCGACTAACTGATATGAAGTATAACCGAAGTGAAAAGATGCAGCCACTCCAAAAGGAAACCTGTGCTCCAATATGCAATTTTTATTGCGTTGGCAACGTTTGCGACGGAAGGTCTCAAGGACGTGCCGCTAAGAAAGGGCTGCCTGGTCTATTAAGCCGTAGTTGTCGCCCACGACTATTATTCTATCGCAATTGTCTATGAAACGCAAGCGATGAGCATTCATGAGAACGGTTGGGGAGTCCTTCGGAGACGCACGGACGATGGAAAGTCTTTGCCCTTCTCCGCCGGACATCGTGTGCCCGTTTTAAAAGCTTTGGATATGGGGTCGGCGGCGCAAATTGCCTGAAATAGACAAAATCTGCATTTCCTTATTGACAATGATTGGACAATCTGATATTCTTTCAACAGACGCCAAGTTTGGCGTCGTTTGCATGATTGGGCGACTTGGCCTGCCAGTGCAAAAACCTGAACTTATGCTTCATGAACTATGCCTGACAGTGCAATAATTTGTTAAGGCAACGCTGTGTTGCTATTAAAAAACTTAATAATGAATTTGCCGTGCCTTGTTGTAAAGGCCCCGCGCGGGGCCAGACGGGCGCGTATATGGAACTAAGGTGAGCCGCATGGACTATGTGCCGCGCGGCGATGCCTGGCGTAACCGGCGCTGTGAGCGTGAGGA
>JAEEUX010000240.1 GCA_016290695.1 Oscillospiraceae bacterium | reverse complement strand
GGCCTCTCCATTTCCTTCGGCAAGGTTACCATCACCGAAATCGCCTGCGCCCTTATCCTCGGCATCCTCGCCAACATTATGCTCTCCGGCAAGAAAAAGAAAGCCTGAGCTTTGCTACGCTTCAAACGAGACCCGCTGCGCTGGGCTCTCGTTTGAAGGCGAGAAGGGCCGGTGTTTTTGCCGAGGCGGAGCCCCGTCAAAAACGAAAAATAAAGTTTGTCTAAAGTTTTTAGCTGCGTATTATGGGTTTTGTCTGTAATACGCAGCTTTTTTCATTGACATATGTGAAGTTTAATGCTAATATAAACGGGCAAAACTTATGCGCCTGTGATGGAATTGGCAGACATGCGAGATTTAGGTTCTCGTGCTGCAAAGCGTGGGGGTTCAAGTCCCTTCAGGCGCACCAAAAAAGAAGGCAGCCTTTGGTTGCCTTCTTTTTTTGGTATATATTAGTATGTCTTATTTCTCTCCGTAGCGTCTTATTTCGCGGCGCTTGTGCTCGCTTGCTTTATGGAGGGCTTCTATGCGCTCGACAACAGGTTTGTCCCCTTCCCCTGTCATAAGGTAATGGTCGAGCTGGGCGTAGGTGAGGCCCATTTCGCCTTCGTCGGTCTGCCCATCGTAGAGCGCGGCGGAGGGGGCTTTTGTGATTATCGCCTCCGGCGCTTTGAGGTAGCGCAGGAACTCGTAAATCTCGGTAACGGTAAGGTCGAATATCGGGTTAAAATCGTGCGCGCCGTCGCCCCATTTGGTGAAGTAGCCCATATAGGCTTCGCTGCGGTTGCCCGTTCCCGCGACGAGACGGTTTTCCGCCGCCGCGATGGCGTAAAGCGTCGTCATTCTGAGGCGCGGCGGAATGTTTGACGTTGCTTTCTGGCTGAGATCTCCCGAGGCGGCCTCGATGGCCTTTATCTCTGCTTCCTTTACGGGCGTAAGATCGACTGTTCGCGTCTCAATCTTATACTGTTCGGCAAGAGCCTTGCCGTCAATCGTGTCGATGTCGTAATTCCTCTTTGAGCCGCAGGGCATGATTACGCCGACGGTATTATCGCAGGCAGCCTTGCAGAGTATGCCGACGAGCGCGGAATCCTTGCCACCGCTATTTCCGAATACAATGCCGGCAGCGCCGCTTTCGCTTAGCAGGTCCTTTATAAACTTGACTCTGTTTTCAAATTCATCCTTATAATTTCTCATTTATTCCGCCCCTTTTCTTAATAATCTTGCGCTGAGCTTCTTTACAATCGCCGTCGCGCCGGCCAGCTTAACGCAATCCGGCAAAACGTAAGGGAGAACGCATTTTCCGAGTATGGCGGCGATGGTGATTTCGCCTTTAGTTTTCGTATACACAGCGGAGAACCATATAGTACCGAACAGGTAACAAATCAGCAGTCCTGCAAAAAGCGCGACAGGCATAGCCCAACGGTGGTGCCTTAAAATTGACATAAGCCCCCAATAAGTTAGAGCACAGAAGAAAAATCCGCTGATATAGCCGCCCGTGAGCCCCATCAGCCAGCCCACGCCGCTGCCTCCGCCGGAGAAAACGGGGAGCCCGACGGCGCCCATGAGAATATAGAGCAGAACCGCGATAGTGCCATCCCTCCCGCCGAGGAAACCGAGGGCGCAGAATACGCCGAAGGTCTGCATCGTAAACGGAACTGTGAACGGGACGGATATCCACGCGCAAACGGCAATAAGCACAGACATTAGCGCGATATAGCACATTCTGCGCGCGGTAAAAGCGGTGTTGTTTGAAATATTGCGGGTGTTCATGATTTATTGCTTTCCTTTCAAAGGATGATATGAGGTATTTTAACATATATAAGGCGCTTTTTCCATATTTTTATCCACAAAATATGCCCTCAAAATCGGTTTTTATTTGATAATACGCCGCAGACATAAAATTATTTACTGTGAATTCGATATTTCGTTATAATTTTGAATTGACTCGAAGCCTTCGGCGCGGTAAACTATGATATACTTTCCTTAACTCTATTTTCGGGGGAATTTACTATGGATAAGATCCTTGTGCTCGATTTTGGCGGGCAGTATAACCAGCTTATCGCTCGTCGCGTCCGCGAGCAGAACGTGTTTGCCGAGGTTCGCGGCTATAATAAGATTACTCTTGAGGAAATCCGCGCCGAGGGATATTCCGGCATTATTTTTACCGGCGGCCCGAACAGCGTTTATGACGACTCTTCCCCGCATTTTGACCCGGCCATTCTCAAGCTCGGCGTTCCCGTGCTCGGCATTTGCTACGGCCACCAGCTCATGGCGTGGATGGCGGGCGGCAATATATGCTCCGCCGGGAACATCAGCGAATACGGCAAGGTTGAGCTGAAGGCTTCCCCCTCCCCTCTTTTTAAGGACATCCCGAAGGAAAGCGTTTGCTGGATGAGCCATACCGATTACGTCAACAAGACGCCCGAGGGCTTTGATATTATCGCCGTGACGGATAACTGCCCCTGCGCCGCTATGAGCTGCGAGGCGCAAAGGCTTTACGGCGTCCAGTTCCACCCCGAGGTCACGCATACTGAGTTCGGAAAACAGCTTTTGCACAACTTTTTGTTCGATATCTGCGGCTGTGCGGGCGACTGGTCTATGGGCAACTATTGCAAGACCGCTATCGCCTCTCTGCGCGATAAAATCGGCGCCGGTAAGGTTCTGCTCGCGCTGTCCGGCGGCGTCGATTCCTCCGTCTGCGCGGCGCTCCTTGCCGAAGCCGTCGGCAGCCAGCTCACCTGCGTATTCGTCGATCACGGCCTTATGCGTAAAAACGAGGGCGACGAGGTCGAGGCAGCGTTTTCAAAATGGGATATAAATTTCGTCCGCATTAACGCGGCGGACAGGTTCCTCGCTAAGCTCAAGGGCGTCGAGGAGCCGGAGCGCAAGCGCAAGACCATAGGTGAAGAATTTATTCGAGTTTTCGAGGACGAGAGCAAGCAGCTCGGCAGCGTGGATTATCTCGCGCAGGGCACGATTTACCCGGACGTTATCGAGTCCGGCCTCGGCGCGAGCGCCGTTATAAAGAGCCACCATAATGTCGGCGGTCTGCCCGATTTTGTCGATTTTAAAGAGATTATCGAGCCGCTGCGCCTGCTTTTTAAGGACGAGGTGCGCCAGCTCGGCAGAGAGCTCGGCTTGCCGGAATACCTCGTTTCGCGTCAGCCCTTCCCCGGCCCCGGCCTTGCCATCCGCGTTCTGGGCGAGATTACGCGCGAAAAGCTCGATATTCTCCGCGAGGCGGACGCCATCTTCCGCGAAGAGCTTGATAAATCAAACGCCGCGGCGAGCCAGTATTTCGCCGTTCTTACAAACGCCCGCAGCGTGGGCGTGATGGGCGATGCGCGAACCTACGGTTATACCGTGGCCCTCCGCGCCGTAACAACAGACGATTTCATGACGGCTGATTGGGCGCGTATCCCCTACGAGGTGCTCGAAAAAGCAAGCTCGCGCATAACGAACGAAGTACGCTCCGTAAGCCGCATAGTCTACGATATAACAAGCAAGCCTCCCGCGACGGTTGAGTGGGAATGAGGTACGAAAACCGGAAAACCCAGTAAAATCAAGGCTTTCCGGCTTCGCAAAGGTTCCTTTGATAACAATTTGATAACAGTTGAATGATCTCCCTTTATTCTCCCTATCAAGGGGTTTCAGGGTAAGAGAGTCATTCTTGACGGTTTGCGGCTGGAACGATCCATATTATAAAAGCCCTTCGCTGTGGGTATGCAGCGAAGGGCTTTTTGTCGTTATCACAGGGACGACAAACCGAAAGTTATAGTTCCCGCTTCAAATAACCGCATGTGAATGGGAAGAAA